>CAZKOJ010000010.1:0-10349 GCA_964554365.1 uncultured Clostridium sp.
GGACCTATGGCAGGAATAGCTATAGAGTTTTTAAAGAATGTACTTCATGGCATATTTGTAGGAGGATCGGCTTTTGTAGGAGAATTAGCAAATTTCTCAGTAGGAGCAGTTTTAGTAGCTGTAGTAGGGTGTATGTATGGTAAAAATAAAAATAGAAAAATGGCCATAAGTGCATTAGGTGTAGGTACAGTAGTAATGGCCGTTGCAGCTAGTGTTTTAAATTATTTTATATTTTTACCTTTGTATGAAACAGTTCTTCATTTTCCTGTAAGTGCAATAGTTGCAATGGGTAATAAGATAAATTCTAACATAAAAGATTTAAATAGTTTTGTGGTTTGGTCTATATTACCATTTAACTTAATTAAAGGAATTATAGTGTCTACTTTAACTATGTTAGTATATAAAAGCGTATCACCAATACTTCACAAAGAAGGAAATGCAAAAACAGAGTTTGTAAAAAATAATTAGGTAGCTGAAAAAAATAACAAGTCAAAGATGCCTTAACGAAAAATCCAGGATTATCCTGGATTTTTTCTATTAATGTAGAGTGATTTATACTCTTTATGTATAATTAAATATGTATACTTTATACTCGTATACGATAATATAAAGAGAGGTGAGATTATGGCAGGAATATGGAATATAAATAGTACTTATAATGTTAACACTAAGAAAATGTTTAGTAAATTATCCTTTGAAGTAGGTCAAAATTTTTCAGCTAGAATTGTAAATTTAGATAAATTGACTGGAGAAATTTTACTGAAAATGTTAGATGGATGGCAATTTTCAGCTAATCTTGAAAATGGCATGGAGAATTTACCACAGGGACTTATAAAATTTGAAGTAGAGGGTCTTGAAGATGGAAAGCTTCAATTAAAAATAGTAACAAATGATAACAAAGAAACAAGTACAGAGGAAGATTCTATAGATTTTCTTTTGAAAAATAAGAGTATTGATGTAGATAAAGAAGACTATACACTTTTAAGTAAGATGATAAAACACGAAATGCCTCTAACTAAAGAAAATATATCTAATATAAAGACTATAGTAGACTTCATGAATAAAATAAAACAAGCTCCAGAAGAGGAAAATGCATTTATAAATAAATATATGGAAAGTAAGAATATATTGCCTGATAGTGTTAAAGGTCAGCAGATTAAAGAAACTTTAAAAGGTTTTTTTAACGAGTTAAGAAATGTTGGAGAAGATGATATACTTACTCTTGTAGAAAATCATATTGATTTAACAGAGAAAAATATTAAAAGTTTTAATAATATTTTTAAAAATGCAAGCAGTATTTATAGTCAAATTAAGGATATGGAGCACAGTATTTCAAATCCAATTGCTAAAGGCCAGATTATAGACAGTCCTAATGCAGAACAGGTAATATCCTCAAATTTATCTGAGCAGGGAAAAGAGCTAACTGAAAATAAGGCTGAAAAAGTAATATATAAAAATGAAACTGAAAATACAATGAAATTTGAAGATATAAGTAAGGATGAAAAAATAAATATAAATAAAGGTAAAATTGAAAATAAGACTGAAAATAAGATTGAAAACAAAATTGAAAACAAAATTGAAAATAAGATAGAAAATAAGATAGAAAACAAAAGTGTGATTACAACCGAAGGTGAAGAAAATATAACAAATAAGGAAATAGAAGCAAATAATACAAGTAAAGAAACAGTTAAAATATTATCAAAACATGATAATATAGATAAAATTATAAAAGCTGTAAAAGAGCAAATAAGTGAAAAAACAGAAGAAATGAAAAATGTAATAAAGACTGTATTAGATCAGAAAAAAGATGTTAAGTCTGAAGCTTATACTAATGTATTTCAAGCTTTAGATAAAAATATAAATGATTTTAAGGTTTTTAATTCTATTTCAAATTCATATTATTATTTAGACTTGCCTATAAATGTAGATAATTCAGAGTATCAATGTAAGCTTATGATAAAAGATGAAAGAAAAAAAGGTAAAAAAATGGACTCTGCTAATGTTAAGATAGCGGCATCTGTTGCTACTAACAACATGGGCGTGGTGGATGCTTATATAAAAGTAAATAATTTTATCATGGATATAGATATAAAGTGTAATAGTGAATGGATTAAAACCTTGGATAAGGAAAAAGATAAAATATTAAAAGAATTAAGTAATATAGGCTATAGTGTAAATGTATATGTAGATGAAAAACAGCAAGAAATGAATATTGTAAATTGTAGAGATTTTTTTGAAGATAGTAATTTAGGTATGATAAATGTTAAAGCTTAAAGTTATTGTAAAGTGGATTTACAATACAAGTTTAACAATTTATAATTATAACTATAGTGTTTTAAAATCTCCCTAGTAACTGAGAGGTGTTTTAATATGGATAAAAGGAAAAAGGCTGCAGCTTTGAGGTATGAAAATGGTTATGAATCACCTATTGTAACTGCAGCGGGTATGGGTTACGTGGCAGAAAAAATAATAGAAAATGCTGAAAAAACTAACGTACCTATAGTATACGACCAGGAATTAGCTAATCTTTTAAGTAGTGTAGATGTGGGAGATTCTATTCCTTTTCAATTATACGATGCAGTGGCAAAGGTAATAGCTTATGTAATGGATATAGATGAAAATATAAAAAAATAGAAGGTGAGTAAGTGGGATTGTTTGCAATATCTGATTTGCATTTGGATTTGAACGGTGATAAGCCTATGGATATATTTGGTGAAACATGGTTTAAGCATGATGAAAAACTTAAAAATAATTGGATAGAGAAAATAAAAGAAGAAGATACAGTGCTTATAGCTGGAGATATATCTTGGTCAATGAAGATAGAAAATGGAATACAAGATTTAGAATGGATTCATAAACTGCCAGGTAGGAAAATCATGGTTAAAGGTAATCATGATTATTGGTGGGTAAGCATTAAAAAGCTAAATGGATTGTATGAAGATATGAAGTTTATTCAAAACAATTTTTTTAGCTATGAAGATTATGCTATATGTGGAACTAGAGGATGGATTTGCCCTGGAGGGGAAAATTTCTCAGCTCATGATGAAAAAATATACACTAGAGAATTAGGTAGACTAAGATTGTCACTAGATACTGCGGTAAAAGCAGGCTTTGAAAAAAGTATTGTTATGATTCATTATCCTCCTATAAACGATAAGGTTATGGAGTCTGGGTTTATGGACATATTTAAAGAGTATAATGTAGAAAAAGTTATATATGGTCATCTTCATGGACCATCCTTAGGAAAGGCTGTAAAAGGTGAAGTAGATGGAGTTCAGTACGTTATTACTTCAGGAGATTACTTGAATTTTAATCCCATAAGAATTTTATAATTTTTATGGGATATTTTATTGACAATTATATCTATATATCGTAATATATAAATATAAGGATATATGAATATAGTAAAACTAAGTAAACAAAATATAATTAATATTATAAATGATAATCTTAGTAAAGAAGAGGTAGATTATGGACAGGGATTTTGAAAAACTAAATGAAACAGCTGAATTTTTAAAGGTCTTAGCACATCCTGTTAGATTATGTATAGTGCGTGGACTGCTTAAAAATGGCACATGCAATGTTACCCATATGCAGAACTGTTTAAAAACACCGCAATCTACTATATCTCAACATTTGCAAAAGTTAAAAGCTGCTGGAATAATCCAAGGGGAAAGGAATGGCCTAGAGATTAATTACAGCGTGTGTGATGAGAAAGTAGAAAAATTGATAGAGGCATTGTTAAGTGAAGAAAATTAAATTTTATAGGATTAAGGAGGAATTTAAAATGGCTAAAAAAGTATTAATAGTTGGAGGAGTAGCAGGTGGAGCATCTGCTGCAGCTAGACTCAGAAGACTTGATGAAGATGCGGAAATAATAATGTTTGAAAGAGGTCAATATATATCTTTTGCCAACTGTGGGTTGCCTTATTATATAGGTGAAACAATAAAGGAAAGAGAAAAACTGTTAGTTCAAACTCCAGAAGCTATGAATGAAAGATTTAACATAGACGTAAGAGTTAATAGTGATGTAGTAACTGTGGACAGTAAAAATAAAAAGGTAAAAATAATTAGCAAGGATAAAGGAGAATATGAAGAAAGCTACGACCATTTGATCCTATCACCAGGGGCTATGCCTGTGAAGCCTCCAATAGAAGGAATAAATAATTCGAAAATATTTACATTGAGAAATGTGCCTGATACAGATAAAATAAAGGCTTATGTAGATGAAAATAATATAAATAATGCTGTAGTTATAGGTGGAGGCTATATAGGGGTTGAGATGGCTGAAAATCTTAAAGAAAGAGGCTTAAATGTAGCTTTAGTTGAAGCAGCACCTCATATATTAGCACCATTTGATTCAGATATGGTAACTTTTGCAGAAAAAGAGCTTCAGGACAATGGTGTAGGAGTTGTTTTAAATGACGGAGTTAAATCCTTTAAAGAAGAGGAAAATGGAGTAAGTATAGTTTTAAATAGTGGGAAATCCTTATATGCAGATATAGTTATACTTGCTATAGGTGTAAAGCCTGATACAGACTTTTTAAAGGGATCAGGATTAAATATTGGAGTAAAGGGTCATATAGTAGTAAATGACAAAATGGAAACTAATGCAGAAGGTGTATATGCCGTTGGTGATGCTGTAGAAGTAGTAGATTTTGTGAATGGAAGTAAAACTGCAATTGCATTAGCTGGTCCTGCTAACAAGCAGGGAAGAATTGCAGCAGATAACATATGTGGATTAAACTCAATTTACAAAGGAACTATGGGAACAGCCATTATAAAAGTATTTGGATTAACAGGAGCTAGTACAGGAAATAATGAAAGAACAATAAAGAGATTGAATATACCATACAAAGTTATATATGTTCATCCGCAGTCTAGTGCATCTTACTATCCAGGGGCAGCACCTATGTCTATAAAACTTATATTCAATGTAGATGGAAAGATACTTGGTGCTCAAGCTGTTGGATATGTGGGAGTGGATAAGAGAATAGATGATATAGCAGTAACTATGCGTCTAGGTGGAACTGTTTATGATTTAACAGAATTAGAGCTTGCTTATGCACCGCCATTCTCTTCAGCAAAGGACCCTGTAAATATGGCAGGTTTTGTAGCTGAGAATGTACTTACAGAAAAAATGGATGCAATAGTTCCAGAAGACATTGATAGTAGGGATAAGAGTAGTACTCAGCTTATAGATGTAAGAACAGAGATAGAATACAAAAATGGATATATAGAGGGAGCTTTAAACATACCTGTAGATAACTTAAGAAACAGAATGGATGAATTAGATAAAAGCAAAGATATATTATTATACTGCCAGGTAGGCCTTAGAGGATATATAGCTGCTAGAATGCTTAGTGCAAAGGGATATAAGGTAAAAAATTTAACAGGTGGTTATAAAACTTATTCCATGAGTAAATTTAAACCTAAGGAAGTTGAAATGGATAAAAGTTCTGGAATGAAAGTAAATGGAAAAGATACTGAGGTAAGTTTAGATAGTACTAATAATGAGTATAATGAAGTACAAAGCGAATATAAAAAAGGTAGCTTTGATAAAAATTTAGATGCGTGCGGATTATGTTGTCCTGGACCTTTAATGCAGGTTAATACAAATGTCCAACATATGAATGAAGGAGAAGTGCTTAAAGTTACAGCTTCAGACCCTGGATTTTATGAAGATATAAAATCTTGGTGTGAAAGAACAGATAATGAACTAATTGAAAGGGAAAAAGATAAGGGAAACATTATAGCTTTTATAAGAAAAGGTAAAAAAAAACATCAAATAACTAATGGCGAACTTATTGAACCGAAAGACAACAAAACTATGGTAGTGTTTAGTGGAGATTTAGATAAAGCTATAGCATCCTTCATAATAGCTAATGGAGCAGCTTCTATGGGTAAAAAAGTTACAATGTTTTTCACATTTTGGGGACTTAATATATTAAGAAAACCAGAAAAAATAAATGTTGAAAAAGGATTTATGGACAAAATGTTTGGAGTTATGATGCCAAGAGGAAGTAAGAAATTACAGCTTTCAAATATGAACATGATGGGTATGGGAGCTAAAATGATTAGAAAAGTTATGAAGGATAAGAATGTAACATCTTTAGAAGAATTAATACAATCAGCTATAGATAGCGGTATAGAAATAGTAGCTTGTCAAATGTCTATGGATGTTATGGGACTTAAAAGTGAAGAACTAATAGATGGAGTTAAAATAGGTGGTGTAGGATATTATTTAGGAGAAGCAGAAGATTCAAATGTAAATTTATTTATCTAGATAGCAATATAATGGAAAGGGTATATATAAATAAGAGAGAGTGATACTAATATGCAGTTTCACTCTCTTCCCTATTTGAATAATCTTGAAAAAAAACCTTTTTTCTCTTGAAAGGAAAAATCTTCTGTAGGCTCTTCCTCAGCTTTATGCTTTTCTGACATCTGTTCCTTTATTAAGTCTCGTTGGTCTCTAGTACGATCTTTTAGTTTAGAAGGAGATCCAATAGAAGTTATAATTTCACTAAACCATTTTAATGCCTCATCATTATTTCCTAACCGTCTATTCAGTTCCCCTATAAGATACATAGCTGTGAATTTATCCATGTTATACAAAGGAAAACCCTCATTGAAATAAGCAGCATTAAAACCATCCAAGGCTTGTTTCAAAAAAGTAAGTTCATTTTCATTATCTTGTAAAGATCTATACATCCAAGCCAATTTCAAGCAATTCATAGCTTTTTTACTAGCTTTTGCATCTGTAACATAGTAGTTTAATAATGAAAGTTTATATCTTTCTATAGCTATATTTATATCATATACATCAGGATAGTTTTTACGCTTCCATTTTGTTTGAATTTTATCTTTTACCAGATGAATTTGCCGTTCTCTAATTTTATTGAAATCATTTTTCATAGCAGAATAGCCACAGTTATCACAGACCCACACATCATAAAAATAAGGGTTAATAACATCATATATAATAAAGGAATCAGAGTCCTTGCTCAAAATTCTCGAAGCTGAAGTTTTAACTGCTTTGGCCTTAAAAACATTGTCGCAAACAGGGCAAGTAATTTCTTTATCATATAGTAAGTTTTTTTGCTTTTCTTCATCAGTTAACTGGAAATTTTCTTTATTATCTTTATTAATTTCTTCCTTTTTTGTCTTGTATAAGTCTATGCTATCTATATTATTAAATCCCAGGTCCTCTAAACCGGAAAATATATTGTTTGACATTAAAGCATCACCTTCACTATTCAAAGTTTTTATATAACCATTATATCAAAAAATGCATTGAAATTATATTATTTTGCTTATAAATAATATACAATAATAAAAGTAGTAGTATAATATAATAGACAGTTTGTGTAAAAATGATACTATATGTAGAGGTGAAAGTGTATGGCTATAGGCGAGTGGAAAACTTTTTTAATACCTTATGAACAAGCAGTTGAAGAATTAAAAGTCAAATTTAGAAGTATGAGAAAAGAATACAGGAGAAAAAATGAATATTCACCTATAGAATTTATTACAGGAAGAGTTAAAGAAATATCTAGCATATTAGAAAAAGCTAATAAATTTAATATACCTTTAGACAGAATAGGCTATGAAATAGAGGATATAGCAGGTATAAGAGTCATGTGCCAATTCGTTGATGATGTAGAAAAGGTTGTAGAAATAATTAGAGGTAGAAAAGATATGCAGATAATGTATGAAAAAGACTATGTCACTAATGTAAAAGAAAGTGGCTATAGAAGTTACCACATTATTATAAAGTATCCTGTAAATATGGCAAATGGTGAAAAAGATATTTTAGCAGAATTTCAAATAAGGACTTTAGCAATGAATTTTTGGGCAACTATAGAACATTCTCTTAATTATAAATATAAGCATGAAATACCACAAGATATAAAATTAAAGTTAAAAAGCGCTGCAGATGCAGCATTCCAATTAGATGAACAAATGCTTGAGATAAAAGATGAGATAAAAGATGCTCAAAAACTTTTTGAAGTGAAATCAAGTTTTGTTTCAGATATAATGAATAATGTACTAACGCTATCTTCTTTGGGTAAATTTGCTGAAGCTACAAGATATCAATCTCAGTTGAACAAACTTATTGAAGAAGGGGAAGTGTTTGAACTTGCAAATTTATTAAGAGCTACAGAAAAAGTTTTAGAAATGTATAAATAAGATAATTGGCAGTTCACAATTAATAAACTTTTTATTGTTTATTGTGAACTGTCAATTTTAAGTGTAAAAAATTTTTAAGTAGTTTTTTATGCTTACTTTACTACTATATTTACAAGTCTACCTTTAACTACTATTACTTTTTTTAGTTCCTTACCTTCAACTGCAGTTTTAATTTCATCATTATTAAGTGCAGTTTCTTTTATTTGATCATCACTCAAATCAGTAGCTATATTCATTTTAGTTTTTATTTTACCATTAATCTGAATTGCAATTTCCACCTCATCTTTTACTAATGCGGTTGCGTCAAATTCAGGCCATTTTTCATTAAATACAGAGGAGTTCATTCCTATAAGCTCCCATTGTTCTTCTGAAAAGTGAGGGGCAAATGGTGCGAGAAGTTTTATAAAATCAGCTATAACCTGTTTTAAAAATGTAGGATTTTTTATATCCTCTGTTAAATATTTTGAAAGTGCATTTGTATACTCCATAAGTCTTGCTATAGAAGTATTGAATTGGAATTTAGCAGCATCTTCAGATACAGATTTTATAGCAAAATGTCTCACATAATTTAACTCTTTTTCTACCTTGTCTAAAGTAGCTTTATTATTTTTACTATCCTTTATTTCACCCCTACAGGAATCTAAAATTCTATCAACTCTGTCTACAAATCTTCCTATGGATTTTATACCATCATCACTCCAAGCGCCACCCTCTGTATAGTCAAAACCAAACATAAGGTACATTCTAAACACGTCTGCACCAAATTCCTTAATATAATCATCTGGGGATATAGTATTTCCTTTTGATTTACTCATTTTTAATCCATCTGGTCCAAGAATTAATCCTTGATGTCTTAAGGATAGGAATGGTTCTCCAAAATTAATATATCCCATATCTCTTAATGCCTTTGTTATAAATCTAGCATATAAAAGATGCATACACGCGTGTTCTGGACCGCCTACATACATATCTACAGGCAGCATTTTGTTTATTTTATCACTATCAAAAGGTTTTTCGCTATTCTTATTGTCAGCATATCTTAAGTAATACCAGGAAGAGCATACAAACGTATCTAAAGTATCAGCCTCTCTTTTAGCATGGCCTCCACATTTAGGGCAAGTAGTGTTCATAAATTCTTCTGATGTTGATAGGGGAGATTTTCCATTAGGTGAAAACTCAACGTCATATGGAAGTTCTACTGGAAGATTTTCTTCTGGTACAGCTACTGTACCACATTTTTCACAATATATTATAGGAATAGGGGCTCCCCAATATCTCTGTCTTGAAATTAGCCAATCTCGTAATCTATAGTTAATCTTCCATGTACCAAGATTCATGCTTTGAAGCTTTTTAACTACAGCTTCCTTGCCTTCGTTAGTAGAAAGACCGTCAAACTCTTGGCTGTTAATCATTTTGCCATGATCTGCATATGGAAGCGAATCTCCGCCTTCGATAACTCTTTCTATTGGAAGCTCATATTTTGTAGCAAAAGCAAAATCTCTTTCATCATGAGCAGGAACTGCCATAACTGCTCCAGTACCATAGGTGTTTAACACATAGTCAGCAACCCAGATAGGAACCTTTCTGCCATTTATAGGATTTACAGCGTAAGATCCTGTAAATACTCCAGTTTTCTCTCTAGTAATAGATTGTCTTTCTATATCTGACTGATTTTTAGCTTGCTCTTTATAGTTATCTACTTCAGCTTTGCATTCAGCAGTAGTAATTTGATCTACTAGTGTATTTTCAGGAGCTAGAACTACATAAGTAACACCAAATAAGGTATCTACTCTAGTAGTAAATACTTTAAAATCTATGTCAGAACCATCTAATTTAAAGGTTGCTTCTGCACCCTTGGATTTACCAATCCAATGTCTTTGCATAGCCTTAGTCTTTTCAGGCCAATCTAGTTTATCTAAATCTTGAAGTAATTCGTCAGCATAATCTGTAATTTTAAGGAACCATTGAGTTAAATTTTTCTTAGTAACTTCAGTTTCGCATCTTTCACAAACACCATCTACCACTTGTTCATTAGCAAGAACTGTATTACAACTAGGGCACCAATTTACAGGAGCTGCACTTCTGTAAGCTAATCCTTTTTCATATAGTTTTAAAAATAACCATTGATTCCACTTATAGTAATCTGGGTTACAGGT
>CAZKOJ010000010.1:10359-52471 GCA_964554365.1 uncultured Clostridium sp.
CAATAGTTAAACCAGTGTCCTGAATGGAGTTTGCTTCCAGAAGGATAAGAGAACATTTCAAGGGTATAAAGTTTTTCACCCTCATTATTCTGATCAAATTCATAAATTTTAGATTCTGACCATTTTTTTTGCCATTTTTCATCAATATTAGTACTATAGTTTCCCATATTATCTCTCCTTTATATAACTTTTCTATATAATGTAATTTTTTCTATATTTAGATAAAATAAAAAGCCTTCGTCTTTTTTAAGAGACGAAAGGCTAAAAATCCGCGGTACCACTCTAATTAAACCTTATGAGGTTTCACTTAAAAATGTAACGGTTTTAACCGTATCTGCTTTTCTTCAGATAAGCTCTAAGGCGAGTTCATATTTCATAAGCACTGTTTTACACCAACCAACAGCTCTCTTTTGCAAAATAGAAATACTAGTATTCCTTTTCAAAGCTTTATATTCAACTTATTGTAAATTTTATAATAATAGCAACACTTTGTCAAGTCCTAATCTTTAACTAGTGAATAAGGCCAATCACTTATACCACCTAATAAATATACATTAGCAAAGCCGAGCTCATCTAACACCTGGGCAGCCTTTTTGGAACGGAAACCACTTTTACAGTAAACTATTATTTTAGTATTTTTACTTATATTTTTCTTTGTGATTTCTTCATTTAACACTTGAAGCGGTATGTTAACAGCTTTATGAATATGTCCTGATTTATATTCCTGAGGAGTTCTTACATCAATAATTATAGTGTCACTATTAGGTGTGCAGACTAACTCTCTTACTTCAATAGCTGTAATACCTTTATATGCCTTTACTTTTTCAACAGGAAAAAATAAGGTTAGTGCTAGAAAAGTTAGAATAAATGTAAATAAATAAATTTTAAAATTCCTTTTAGTATTTGAATACATATAATTTCACCTCGATTATTATTATTCCTAAAAAGGTGAAATTTATTTGAAATTGAAATAAAAAAAGAACTCTTAAAATTAAGAGTTCTTTTATGGCTGCCCATGCTGGATTCGAACCAACACAGTGCCTGCTCCAGAGGCAGGTGCCTTACCGTTTGGCTAATGGGCATTATTCTCATCAACACTAAACATTATATCAGATATGATGGATATGTCAATACTATTTAATAAGTTTTTTAGTTACTTCATTTATGAACAAGGTTAAAACATAATCGTATATTAGAAATACAATTTGTATTCCTATAATAATTAAATATATAGGAAAATTAATTTTTAATATATTAGGGAAAAACATTTTATAGACAAAAAACATAAAAATCATAGATATATTAAAAAATACAAACTTTAATATATACTCTATGTAAATATTTTTGTGCTTTTCAATGAAGTATTTAATAGCACCATACAATCCAAAAAAGATTATATAAAATATAATTTGAATTCTAATACCACATATAAGTAGTGAAAGTACGGAAGTAGCTGCATATACAATTAGTGCATTTTTTATATTAGTAGTAATTACGGATAGTGGTATAATACAAGAAGCTATTGAAAGTAAATAAACTTTATTTACTGGTAATATTGTACTTAAGTATACACAAATAACTCCAAAGGCTGTAAAAAGACCTCCCTTAGATATGTAGGAAGCTTTAATACTGTTTCTATCCATATACATACACTCCTAACTTTAGCAACAGCTTATACAATCACCGCCACCACATTCACAACAGCAATCTATACAATACAAAGTAGTACATATGTCACATATGCCCATGTTTCCTCTTCTGTTATTGTTATAAGGCTCTCTATAAGAACTATTCATACGATTTAATTTATTTAAAGCATCTCTATATTTGAGGTTATTAGGATCTAAATTACAAGCCACACCTAAATTGTTGTAAGCTTCATTATACCAACCTCTTTGTAGATTAAGTAATCCCATTAAATAATTCCATTCTGCATCTCTTGTGGTAATGCTACTTAGTTTTTGTTCTGCTGATGAAAAATTACCGTTTCTAATATCCATTTCTATTGAACCATACGCAGATGTATTATTGTAGGTACTACTATAGTTTCTTCCATTGTTACTGCTAGAGTAACTAGCATCAGGTGTGTTTTTCATCAAGTAATCATAAGCTTCGTTTAGTTCTCTCATTTTATCTTCTGCTAAATCTTTTAATGGATTATTGCCATATTGATCAGGATGATATTTTTTTGCTAATGATCTATAAGATTTTTTTATTTCATCCTTTGAGGCAGTTTCCTTTACTTCTAATATTTCATATGGATTTCTCATTTTCATCCACTCTCCTTTTAAATACTTTATCCATTTTTTCTAAAAGTCCGTATTGTAAAATATTATATAATAAATCTTCATTTTTTTTCAACTGTAGCTTATTTAAAAAGAAAGCACATTGAGAAGCACAAGTTCCTAAAATAAAATCTATTCTTTCTTTCATTTCCTTTGAAAACTCTTCATAAGAAAGGTTATCTTTATTGAAACAAGCATTCACAGCGTTAAATTTATTATTTTCTATATCAGGTTTTAAATCATCCCAAGCATCTATAAGATAAATCCATTTGCCAAGGTTATACCCAAGCCAATATAAAGTTTCTTTATTTTCATCATCCTTATAAGAAGATAAAATAAATCCAGTAAGGTCTGCAAATGGATGGGATATATGATCTATTGATAAATCCTTAGGATTAGCTTCAAGTTTATATAATTCAGTTAAACTACTTTCTATGTATTTAAGATGTTCCTTTAAATTTATAGGCGTACCCTTTAAATAATTTTTTAAAAGTAAAGAAAAAACCTTTCCCTTAACAGAATTATCATCATTTACATTATCTAAAAATTTATAATAACTTAAAGCTGTATTACAAAATGCAGCATAGTCTAAACAAGGGTTATTTTTAATAACAATCTTTCCTTTAAAAGCATGTATTGCACATCTTTGCTTTATATATTTAGGATTTGTGTCATTTAATGAGTCTAATAGTATAGCTAAAAAAGTCATATCGTAATTAAGAGTCATTCGTGGAATGTTACCCATATTATTCTTTATGGATTTACACAAACCACAGTAGTAAGCTTTGAACTTTTCATAATCCTTTATTTTCAGCTCCATTTTGCATGGAGTTACATAACCAAACATATTAATTTCTCCAATTCTAACATTTACACGAAAATCCTTTTTCCTCTAGTATCTTAAATATAGTTTTTGAAGTAGTGTCTTCTATAGTATATCCAAGGAGATGAACTACTTCTTCTAATTCCTTATCATTTGAAGTTTCTATTTCTATATAAGGAAAAGGACAAAAGTTTTTATCATTTATATCAATTTCTATTAATGTATTTTTATATTTATAGCTTTCTCTATATTTTTTTATTGACTGAACAAGTTCTAAACCAAGGGATTTAAATATTCCTTCGCCAGCATGTGCATCTAATATTTCAGTTTCATTTTCTTCCATTACCTTATATATTTCTTGGCTTAATAATTTTTTTGTAGTCATATAATAATGAGTAACATTATTAATAAGATCATTTACTATTCTTATTCTTGCATAGCCTTTATTATTTATCAATCTTTTGTCATTAAAATCATATATGTTATTTATTTGATTCTCTTGTTTTACCTTAATAGCATTTATATTTTTAAGTTTTAATAGTAGGCCGTCTACATCTATATCCAATATTCTTGTTTCAAATTCTTTCATATGAAAACTCCTTACATAATAATACTTTTAATTTGAATTATAACATAAATTTTTATAATACATCTTGAAATATTATGATAAATGTTCTTTTAGTATTTTTTCCCCAATCACATCAATAGTATCTTTAAAATCATTTATGTAATATTTAATAAGTCCTTCTCCATTCAATTCACTTCTTTACATTTTTTATTATACGATATTTATTTGTGATTTATCAAATTACTTAAATAGTTATTTTTAAGGTAATTTTGTTATTAGGTGTAAGAAGTCATGTTGAAAATAAGGGAAAAATAAGTTAATATGTATGTATAAGGATAATTACAATATTTATATAATTAATTTAAATGATGGAGGTAACATGGATAATATACTAATTGTTGAAGATGACAATGAACAGAGAAAAAATCTTATGAAAATGATATATGAAGCAGACAAAGATATAAAGATTTATGAAGCGGAATCTAAAGAAGAAGCTTTAAAAATTTCAATTGAAGTTTTTATAGATCTTTTTTATATAGATATTTCTCTAAAAAATTCTTCTGGTTTGGATTTGGCTGTAGAACTTAGAAAGATTAAAAAATACAAATTCAACTGGATAATTTTTACAACATCTCATATACAATACATGATTCAAGCTTTTAAAGAAATTCATTGCTATGATTATATACTAAAACCATATGACAAAGATGAAGTAATTAAAATGACCAAGCTTCTAATTTCAAATAAACATGTATGTAATTCGTTAACAAAAGAAGAAAAGTATGTCGTTTTTGATTTACAGAATAGTATCAGTATAAAGCTAAATGTAGATGAAATTATTTTTATGGAAGTAAATTTTAGAAAGATAATTTTACATACTAAAGATGGTAATTATGAAGCAAAAAGATTATCTCTAGCTAAAGCTTTAAAAACGATTAATTATGATTATATAGTACAAAGTCACAAGTCCTTTGCTATAAATATTAATTTTGTTAATAAAGTTGAAGTTCTAGCTAATAAGTTGTGGGAAATTAGCTTTAATAATTGTAAAGAAAAAGCTCTCTTAAGTTATAGCTTTAAAGAAATTATAGTGAAAAAATTCAATGAAAATGGTTAACTTTTAAAATTTAGTTAGTTTTAAAGTAAAATTTTGTTGAATATGGTTGAATTAACTTTAAGGAGATGAAAGGAATGGAGAGGATATATTCTTTTGTTAGTACGTTTATTGAATTAAGTGCTTTTATGCTTTTATGGTGTAAGTTTAGTTTAAAAAAAGAAAAAGTTTTATTAAAAAACTTATCAATAATAGTCATTTCAACCCTTGTAATGACTATAACTACTCCTTTACCTATTTATTATAATATAGCTTTGAGCTATGTGACTTTAGTATGTTTAATGTCACTTTTTCATAATAAAAGTTTTGTTAAGTCTTTTATAGAATTTGCAATAACACTATTAATTATAATAATATTACAATTAATTGCAATATCTATATTAAGGACGTTTACTTCAAAAATATATTTAAAATCATTTGAATTTGATACTATTATACAGCTTTTCGTATTTTTATTTTCTGCAATAATATATTATTTTACACCCCGAAAAAATATATATAGTATTACAGATATAAATTCTAAAATATTGTATTATATTGTGATAAATTTTATTGGATATGTAGTAGTTTGTAAAATAGTTTGGGAATATAATAAAGAAATAATTTTAAATAACGTAATTGTATTTATAAGTATTATTATAATAATCTTTTTTCTGAATTTATTTTTATGCTATAACATAGCAAAAATAGATAAGGAGAAAAAAATCATAGAAATACATAATAAATATACTCCTATCATTGATAATATTACAGAAGAAATTAGGCGAAAACAGCATGATTTTAAGAATCATTTAAATACTATAAATGGCATTATACAAGTATCTAGTGAAGGAGAATTAAAAGAAGGTCTAACAACGTATATAAAATCTTTAAAAAATGTCAATAAGGATATTGAAAACGTTTTTTATATAGATAATTTAATAGTAAGATCGATAATATACAGCAAATTTAGTGATTCAGAAAAAAGTAAAATAAATTTTAAATATTTTGTAAGTAATGATTTATCACAATGGAAAGTAAAGGATTATGAACTTTCAGAAATATTAACTAATATTCTAAATAATGCTTTTGAAGCAGCAAGTGATAGCAATGATAAGGTTGTTACATTAAATATATTTAATGAAGAAGATAAAAATATAATAGAAATTACAAATAGTGCCGCTTCAGTAAAACTAGAAAATATTAATGAGATATTCAATAGAGGTTTTTCAACTAAGGAAGGACAAAATAGAGGATATGGATTATATAATGTAAAAAAAATAGTTGAATCTAATGGTTGTAAAATTCAACTATCTTCTGAAAATAATAATGTATGTTTAAAAATATTACTTTAAAAGATTTTTGGGTGGGGTTGGTTCTCCACCCAACCCAAAACAAGCAGTTGTAACTAACATACTTGCAACTGCAATTAAGCATAGTCCTATTTTATTTATAATTTTTTTTGGATTTTTTTTCAATTTCATAGTAATACTCCTTTCTTTTTAGGCGTTAATTGCAATATCTGTAGTAAAATTGTTAAGAATCCACAGTTTAAATAAGTTGAATTGTTTATGAAAAACAATAAAATAGTTATCCAAGATATCATGAAGAAGGTGGAAATAAGCTTATAATTCCATCTTCTTTTTTCTATTTTAATAGATCTATTTTTATTTGGATAAGGGCTTCTAATGAAAGTTACTATAATACTAAATAAAGCTATAACATAATATACTAAAATGTTTAATTTAGGTATCAAAGGTCCAATTAATGAAGTAATAAGAAAAAATAAAGATGATAATAGTAAACATTTTAATGCAGTATTACTATGATAACCACCTGAAAAAATTCTTATAGAAAATAAAATTGTCATTGAAAATAAAAAGTAATTTATTTTGCCAAGTACTAGAAATAGTATGATTAATATTACTATCTTAAGCGTTTCGCTTAAAATAGCTTGTAGTGAATAGTTTATGCTTTTTAAATCATCACTATTTTTGATATCACTATTCTTTTCAATAAAAGATGTTAGTTTTAACGCTAGATTTATTATCATTTCTAATTCACCTTAACTTATATTTTCTTATAAAATAACATCAAAACATGAAAATGTAAATAAAAATGGCATAAAAGAGGGAAAAATGGGAGTGAAAAGAAATTATACATGAAAATATGAATTTTGATTCTTTAAAATATATTGCTACAATTAATAGTATAAATCCTAACTCTTTATGGATGTTATGCTATGTAATACAAAAAGATGATTTCCCAAAAATAAAGAAATCATCTTCTTATATTTTTATAATTATTTATAATTTTATACTACAGATAATATATTTACATTTAAACGCATTGTAATAGTAAACTTCAAAAATGTAATCTTGAATAATCTTTAATAAATGCTAATATAGCACCAATTGCAGAAGTAGCTAAAATATATTTAAATTTATGTTTAGTTTTTTCTGAATATATTGAAATTGTCAAAAACGTCATATTATTTATAAACATATATTTTTCTTTAGAACTACATGCTAAATAAATATTAATACATGTACATGCTATTGAATAAATTATAATATAATTTTTTTTATCTACCGCAAACTTCCACATATCTCTAATTGAACTTATTCCTATTACTTTTTTCAAATTCATAATAAATCCTCAACTTCGTTAATTAGTGTTTTTTATTACTTTTGATATTATGTTATTAACTATAATATAAAAGGTAATAATGTTGTGTCAATTTTTTATATTTTCATTTTGAGAATTACATTTTATTCAGTAAATTATATAAAAACTCTATGCAAATATGTTTAAATTTTCTAATAAATTTAATTGTATTAAGCAATCATCCTAAATAAATATAATAATCTAAATTTTTATAAATATATAATTGCTATCTTATCTTTTTATGCAGCATAAATTTTCCATGTAGGTGGATTTGTCTGACATCCCCAAAATGAATCTAAATATACACCCTTTTGACTAGCTTTGTGTACAATCTGATCATATGTATATGCTACATTGAATCCAAATGCTGCCACAATTATACCAACTGGTCCTGATGCCATACCAAAATGTGTAAGGGCATAGCCTAAAGTTGCACCTGTAAAACCAGCAGCTCCTATAACAGTAACATTATACTCGTAAATGTCATGCACCACACCTCCGCTTAAAAATACTCTTGTTCCCCACCAAAATGTTTCCATATCATAATATTTAGACGTATCTATAGATCTTTTAATTCTACTACCAGGTTTATGAAGATAGCCTTTTTCTAAAATCAAATGTTTACATCCAGTAGCATCTTGACTAATAGTAATAGTTTTACCTTCATTTATTTGTTTATTAATTACACTATTACTCTGATTTATTGATTCTGTAATAAAATCTATATCTGTACTATTTAAATTTGAATGTGCTGTAGATTTTAAAACATATTGTTTTGAAATTTCATTTAACTCTATATAAGTACCTAATTTTCTTATTTTTTCATTATCTTGTTCCTGTTTTAGATTAGTTTGTTGTATGCTTCCACTGATATTCATAGGTGCTGCATGTACACTTAAAGGTGCTAAACCACACATCATTGTTGTGAAAATAATACTCATTGCCATTATCTTTTTACAATTCATAATAAATACCCACTTTCCTTAAGTATAATCTTTTTTATTAATTTTAATAATATGTTTCCATAAATTGTTATATATCAATAAGAGTAACTATTCAGCTATTTTTGTAAAAAGAATGAATAGTTGAAATGTTTAATTTTAATACAGCTGTATTAATACTTATAAAAATTGTTTACTTGAATTCAAGATTAAGTAATCTTTACAATATCTATTGTATATACTCAAAAAAATAAATACAACATTAAAGGCATGAAATGTATAAAAATTAACGTGAAAAGAATTTGTATACATAAATATTCTTTTCATGCTCATTTTTTCTACTTTTGTGAGATGTTTTTGCATTAGAAACTCATATAGGAGTAGTACCAGCGAAGCTGTTATAAATATATTAGCAACAAAAACTGAAACAGTTTTTATTGCTAATAATAACGAACTCAGCAGTTAACCTTAATAACGATGATTTATTCTGTTTATCTTTCATAAGTTTATACAAAAAAATGAATTACTGCAGTGATTGCTGTTACAATAGGGATCACTGGCATAAATTCCAAAAATCACCAATCGCAACCGGTTGAAAAGATAACTTGTGAAAAAGCTCAGAATAAAATTTTAGCTACATTAGATGCAATAGAAGTATATGTAATATGTACTTCTACTTCAATGGGGTTGCTTCAAATTATATCTTTAAAGTTCTCGACGGATATAAATATGAGAGGGTTTAGATTTTTAAGAACAAAATCTAAAGAGATAGTTTCAGAAGCTACAGTTGCCTGTTATCTAAAAAAACATTTTTCGTTTATTGAAAAAGGTAGTAGAATTAGCATAAGTGGAATAATTAAAAAGAAGCAAGCTGACCCTTTATTCTATGAGGATCGACTAGATTATTAAGGAAACAAAACTTTTGACTGTCCAGACATTTATTAAAGTTTATTTTAACTTAGGTAGGGAAGCTTATCATATTTTTCTATTCAATGAAAGTTGTGAAAAATTGTTACTTTGAATTTGAGATGTATATTTTAATAAAAGATGAGCTCTTTGAGCATAAACTGTATATTTTTATGACATAATTTTCATGGAACTGCAAGTTAAATTTTAAAATAAAGTAAAATGGTACTATATATGGAAGATAGATGGGTTGGGTTGGAGTGCATAAATGCAATAATTATAAATGAGGTTAGAATCCAGCTGTTGGATAAAAGGATAAAAATATTAAGCTCATAAAACCTTTTATTAAGGTTTTATGAGCTTAAATTATAAAAACCATATTGAATTTTAAGAAGCATTACCTTCAGTTAAGCAATCTTTATCACAATCTTTACAATTAGATTTTGTTAAAGTGTTAGAAATAACAAAGGCAATTACAGTTGGGATAAGCCATGAAAATCCTACATTAGATAAAGGTATGAAATTCATGATAGTGTTTAAAAAAGCAATACTGTTACCAGATAAAGCATTTCCAATATCTAACAAACTTACTATTAAGGCGGTATAAGTAGTTATCATAACAACTCTATCATTTTTTACTTTATTTCCAAGTAAGGTAATTGCTATTAAAACGATTACTATTGGATATAAAATTTGTAAAACAGGTCCTGCTAAGCTAACTATACTGTCAACATCATTTGTAGCTAAGAATCCACTTACTACAGTCATAAGTATAGCAACCAATTTATAAGATACTTTGCCTTTTGAAAGTTTAGCAAAGAAGTCAGCTCCAGTTGAAAGTAATCCTATAGCAGTAGTTAAACAAGCTAAAGCAACAGCTAATCCAAGAACAACGCTACCTATGCTACCTAAGTCTAATCTAACAATTTCAGTAACTAATTTAGTTCTAGCTATATCTGCTGGGAATAATGTACTTGACTGAGTTCCAAGATACATAAGTCCACCATATACAAAGGCTAAACCGGCAACAGCCACTAAAGCAGATTTTATAGTCATTCCCATTATATCTTTAGGAGTTGTATAACCCTTAGCTCGTACAGATGCAAGAATTATTGATGAAAATATAACAGAAGCCATAGCATCCATAGTTTGATATCCTTCTAATAAAGATTTTGGGAATGCACCCTGAAAGTTTGTAGATACAACCGGTCCAATAGGATATATTATTCCTTTAACTATAATTATAGCAAGCATTAGTAAAAGTGCTGGAGTTAATATTTTTCCTATATCATCAATAATAGAAGATGGTCTGAGTACAAATGCAAGCACTATTGCAAAATATAATATAACTGATATATTTTGACTTATAGATGGGAAAATAGGATGTACTCCAAGTTCGAAAGTTGTTGCAGCAGTTCTTGGAATTGCAAATAAAGGACCAATAACAAGCACTAAAGCTACACCAGATACTACAGAGAATATCTTTCCTACTCTGCTTGACATTTTGTCAAAACTTCCATTGATTTTGGCACAGGCAATAACACCAGTAAGTGGAAGACCAACGCCTGTAATTAAAAATCCTGTAATAGCCATAATAAATTGCGTTCCCACAGCTTTACCTAAAAATGGTGGGAAAATTAGGTTCCCCGCGCCGAAAAACATTGCAAAAAGTGCGAAACCTATAACAAGGGAATTTTTTGTTGAGTTTTTCATGAAAACATACCTCCAAATGAATAATTTTTAATAATTTATGATAAAATTTAATGCATATAAATAAGTTTATCATATTTTGTTATTCAATGAAAGTTGCGAAAAGTCGTTCTTTTGAATAAAAAAAAGCGTTTTTCTTCATATTCTCCGATTATTTAAGATTTTTATACACATAGAGTATAATGTACCAATACAATATAATTGTTAGGTTATAAGCCATATATTTCAATAAATTTGAGCTCTTTGGAGATAAGTTGTATATTTTTATGATATAATTTTTATGTCAACTGCAACTTAAATTTTAAAATAAAGTCAAATTGTGATATATATGGAAAAGGAGTGGTTTTGATTTGGAGTACATAAATGAAATAACTATAAATGAGGCTATAGTTCATATATTGGATAATAATGGGAATAATGCAGTGCTAAATGAATATACATTAGAATTGAATGAAGAAGTTTATAGTTTTTTACTTAAACATATAGATAGATGCTTAAAGGATGAAGAACTAAAATATGCAGTTTTTAACAAAGAAAGAAATATAGTAAAGGAAATATCACAAGAGTATCTAAATGGAATGAATAATATTATAGATGTTTCCAAGGAGCTAGCAAGTCAAATGTTTATACTGATGAAAGGAGATGGAAATATACCATCGTGTGATTTAGTAGTAGCATCTATATCTACAGAATATGGTCCAATACTTGGAATATTAAAAATGGATTACATTAAAAATTATACACACACTGTGGACTATATTAATGATAAAGTGGGGATAAATATAATACCTGAGTTCACTGGACTTCCTGTAAGTTCGCAAAAAATACAAAAATGTGTATTCATAAAACCTATAAAAGAAGCACAAGAATTTAATCTTATGGTTATAGATAAACAAAGTAAGGGTAAGGATAAACAAGACTATGGATCTAATTATTTTATAAGCAAATATTTAGGCTGTAGTATAATAGATAATGAGAGAGATATGACTAAAAATTTTCTGAAAGCGGCAGAAGAATGGACTAGAGCCAATCTTCAAGAAAATGCAGATGTTGCAGAAACCGTTAGAACTGGCATAAAGAAAAAGCTAAAGGAAGAAGAATGTATAGATGTACACAATTTGTCTAAGGACATATTTGGAGAAAAGCAAGATATTCAGGAAAGTTTTAAAGAATATATATCAGCTCAGGGATTAAATAGTACTATAAACGTAGATAAAGAATGGGTAGGGAAAAAGCTTAAAAGAGTAAGATTGAAAATAGATAGAGATATAGATATATATATAAATGAAGAAGCTTATCATGATAACAGTAGATTTGAAATACAGAGGGTAGGAGATGGAAGTATAAATATAGTTGTGAAAAATGTAATGAATTACATAGAAAAATAATTTTTAATCATAATAGTAAAAAGGTAGCCTTTGAGACTACCCCTTTTTATTATAACGTATTAGCTGATCCTAATACATTATCTATTTTATTTTCAACTACTGATTGGATTGAAGATCTTCCAGCACCGCAGTATTTTCTTGGATCAAATTCTTTAGGTGTATCACCAAATACTTTTCTTACGGCAGCAGTCATAGCTAATCTTAAGTCTGTATCCATGTTTATTTTACATACAGCCATTGAAGAAGCTTTTCTTAACATGTCTATTGGTATACCTTTAGCACCAGCTATGTTTCCACCATATTTATTGCAAGTAGCAACTGATTTTGGATCTACAGCTGAAGCGCCATGAAGAACTATTGGGAAACCAGGTAATTTTTCTTGAATTTTTTCTAATATATCAAATCTCAATTGAGGTTTGAAATCTAGTGGGAACTTAAATGCTCCATGTGAAGTTCCTATAGCTATAGCTAATGAATCAATACCAGTTCTGTTTACAAAATCTACAGCTTGATCTGGATCTGTATATATATGTTCTGCAGCAACAACATCATCTTCTATGCCAGCAAGAACTCCAAGTTCAGCTTCTACAACTACTCCATGAGCGTGAGCATATTCAACAACTTCTTTAGTTTTAGCTACGTTTTCTTCGTAATCAAAATGTGAACCATCAAACATAACTGAAGTAAAGCCTGATTCTATAGCAAGTTTTACAGTTGCAAAATCTGGACCGTGATCTAAATGTAGAGCTAAATCTAACCCAGTATCGGCTACTGCAGCTTCAACCATTGCTTTTAAGTATTTAGGTCCAGCATATTTTAATGCGCCTGATGAAACTTGAAGAATAACAGGTGATTTTTTAGCAGCAGCTCCATTTACAACACCCTGAATTATTTCCATATTGTTAATATTAAAAGCACCTATAGCATATTTTCCTTCATATGCCTTTTTAAACATTTCTTTAGTAGTAACTAATGCCATTGTGTATTCCACCTTCCAAATTTAAAATATTTTGTGAGCTATAAAGTGAATATCAAAAACACTTATAGCTGTATAATTGAATTTTTGAACAATAAGGGACTATCTAAGTCCCACTGGGACTTAGATCGATATATATATTATAATCCATTGACTTTAAATATTCTATAGTTTAATTATAAATCATTTTTCTGGGTTTTCAAAATATATTTTCTAAGTTTACCTTTTCCATATTAACTATATGTTTAAGTAAAAATTTTAATACATGGTTAGAAGCTAAAGCCTCTTCCTTATCGTGGCATTTAACATATTGAGTAAGCTTCCACAACTCTATATTAATATTATCCAGCTCAGCATGATTTACAAAAATAGAAATGTTGTGAGAATAGTTATCCCATTTATTTAAAAAATTTAAAGAACTATCATAAGCTTCATCCCAAGAATTATTTTCTATAGATTTTTCTATTTGTGTATTTATAGATTGCAAATTTTTGCAAATATTATTTAAATAACTTATAGAAAAAACTATAGTTATAATCATAGCAATGAAGAGCAAAAAAGAGGTTAATACGTTTCTCATTTAATCACACTCCACTATTTTATATCCTTTTGTTGGTAATAAAATTTACCTTTAGAATCCATAAGTGCTACAAAAACTTTTTCAGCAGAACTTATATTATTTTCTCTAAGTTTGTTATGAAGCCAGTTTTCATTTTTATTTAGTGTTTTTAAATTTTCATGATTTATTTTCCCATCTAAAATTAAAGTTATAGGAAGGGTGTCCTGCTGAGATTTTACCTTTAAATCACCTTTGCTAGCCCAAGTCAATTCAGTTTTAGGCATAATAGAAAGTTGACCGCTAGTTTCTAATATAGCAAACTGTATATCATCTATATTATAAAAACCTTGTAGTCGTAACTCTTCCATCAAATCGTTTATATTAAATCTTTGATACCTTAACTCCTTAATATCTATTTTCCCATTATTAATTAGAATGCTTGGTTTGCCATTTAATAGAAGCCTGATTCTTTCATTTTTAAGCTCAAGTATAGATAAAATTATCTGAACCAATAGTAAAGTGATAATTGGGATTATACCATGTATAATTGGGATTCTAGTATCCTCCATAGGAAAAGAAGCAAGTGAAGAAATCATTATAGTAATAGCAAGTTCAAATGGCTGAAGTTCTCCTATCTGTTTTTTACCCATTAAACGCATAGATATAATAACTATGAAATATAATATACCTGTTCTAATAAGTACAGTAAACATAATTTACCTCCCTTAAAAATTCAAATTTTTATTTATGTTAAGGCACATTATATTTTCTGTATAATACGAAAAATTATAACTAAATTTGAACATTTTTAGCAAAATTAACGTATAATAATAGTACACAAAAAAATAGGGGGATGAATTAAATGCCTAAGTTGAAAATTATAATGAATAATAAAGAATTTTTAGTTGAAAAGGGAATAAGCATGCATGACTTCATTAAGGATAACTATTATGAAAAAGATGTGCCTATAGTTCTAGGAAAATTTAATGGTCTATATTGTGAACTTACGTCAGCTATAGAACAAAATGGGCATTTAGAACCTGTAAGTAATGATGATAGCTTGGGAAGTAAAACTTATATAAGGACATTACAATTTATTCTTATTAAAGCGGTTTTTGATTTATTCCCTGAAGCTCAAATAACTATAGAACATTCATTGAGTAAAGGGTTGTTTGGAGAAATTCATAAAAATACTCCTCTGTGTGAAGAAGATATAAAAAAAATAAAACAGCGAATGAAAGAACTGATAGAAAGAAATATACTAATTAAAAAAGTTAGTATGAACAGAGAAAAAGCTATAAAGATTTTCTCAGAGTATAATATGTGTGATAAAGTAAGGCTTTTAAATCATGTTACTACGGATACTGTTAAGCTTTATGAATTAGATGGAAGATATGATTATTTTTATGGTTCTATGGCTTACTCTACGGGAATAATAAGCTTATTTGATTTATTATATTACGAACCAGGATTTTTACTTAGATATCCTACAGAATCAGACCCTTTCAATATACCTGAATTTTCAGAACACAAAAAATTAAGTAGGATATTTCATGAAACAGAACAATGGGGAAATATATTAGAAGTTGGAGATGTAGGATCTCTAAACGATAATGTGGAAAACGGAGAAATCATAGATATAATAAGAGTTGCAGAAGCACTACATGAAAAGAAGATAGCTTATATAGCTGATATGATAAATGAAAAGGAAAATGTGAAAGTAGTTTTAATAGCGGGGCCTTCTTCTTCAGGAAAGACTACCTTTGCTAGAAGACTTGGAATACAATTAAGGGTAAATGGACATAAGCCTATTCCTATTTCTTTAGATGATTATTTTGTAGATAGAGAGCATACACCTAGGGATGAAAATGGAGAATATGATTTTGAATCAATCTACTCTTTAGACTTAAAATTATTTAATAAACATTTAGGAAATTTACTCAAAGGAGAGGAAGTGGAAATACCTTCATTTAATTTTAAAAAAGGAGCTCGAGAATGGCTAGGTGAGAAAATCAAATTGCCTAAAAATGGTATATTAATAATTGAAGGAATTCACGGATTAAATGAAATGCTTACTAGTTCCATACCATCAGAAAATAAATTTAAAATATATATAAGTGCTCTTACACAGTTAAATGTGGATAATCATAATAGAATAGCAACAACTGATGTAAGAATAATAAGACGAATAGTAAGAGACTATCTTTCAAGGGGTTATGGTGGAGAAGACACATTAAAAATGTGGAGTTCTATAAAAAGAGGAGAGGAAAAAAATATATTTGTTTTTCAAGAAAATGCAGATGTAATGTTTAATTCTACCTTAATATATGAATTATGTGTTTTAAAACAATATGCTTTAAAAGAATTGGAAAAGATAGATTTTATAAGCCCTGTATACTATGAAGCATTAAGACTAAAAAGTTTTCTTCATTTCTTTAAAAGTGTAGATACAAGTTTAGTTCCAGACAACTCTATACTAAGAGAATTTATAGGTGGAAGCTGTTTTTACAAATATTGATATAAAGACCTATTGACTTTCCTTAAATTACACAATATACTAAAGAAGGAAGTTAAAAACTTAAAAATTTAATATTTTAATATTAGGTGCTTCTATAATTTTAGAAGTTAAAAGGGAAAGTGGAAAAGCCACTGCAGCCCGCCGCTACTGTAAGGATGATGAAACCTTAAACAGTCACTGGATATAGCAAGTATATTCGGGAAGACTAGGGAGTAAAATGAATCTAAGCCAGGAAACCTGCCTGATGTTAGTTGATTCTTTCGGAGGGGAAGATGCATGCAATTATAAAAGTATAAGTGCTTGTTTAATAAACATGTTATTTTAGTAATTTTAAGAGAACCCCGGATGGTTCTCTTTTTATGTGCTCCGAAAGGTAAAATTAAGTGTAGAATTGTTTAAAATTTTAATTCATTGAACTATAGCTTTTAAATTTTAAATAATCCATAATCATGTGTTCTATTTTGTTGTATTTAGTGGATAAATGCATAAAACCCCTATTTAAATATGGAAGTATGATGTGCCCTTCACCCTCTTCCTAATTATTACCAATCCACTAATAGTACACAATAGAGATATAGTTATATAACAGGGAAGATTTAAACTTCCTGTTATATAACTAAAAAAATAATAATAGAAGTTTATATATGAAATATATCAATATGATAATACAAATAAGTGTAATTTAAATATATATTATATTGTAACATGATAATATATATAATTTTGGGGGGTATTTTTACAAATTTTGATATAAATTTGTATTGACTTTCCTAATATTACATAATATACTAAAATAGGAAAAATAAATAAGTTTAATAAAAATAAATATTTAGAGTACTAGGTGCTACCATTATTTGAAAAATGGTAGTTAAAAGGGAAAGTGGAATGCCACTGCAGCCCGCCGCTACTGTGAAGAGGATGAAACCTCAAATATGTCACTAGAATGCTTGTGTGTGTTTTAGGAAGACGAGGGAGTAAGATGAATCTAAGCCAGGAAACCTGCCGACTACTTGTTGATTCTTTCGGAGGGGAAGATATAAACAGCTTGGGTATATTTGCCACAGGTAAGTAGTACCTTTATGCTAGAATCAGTGAACCCTTAGTGGTTCTTTTTTTTTGCATATAGTTGTTATTTATAGTGTGTATATTCTCCTTTGAATTTAGAAAGGGAGGTATATTAACTATGAAAATTCATTTCCCTAGTATCATTTCAATATAAATCTATAAAATCTACGGAGGGATAATATGAAAAAAATTATTAGTAAAATAATGCTGTTTTTATTTATATTCAGCATTACTTTATCAGGTCTCAATAACAATGTACATGCAGACGCAAACAAGCATAGAATTTATGGTAATGATAGAATTCAAACTTCAATAAAAATAAGTCAGGATGGATGGGCAAATGGAGCAGAGACAGCCATAATAGCTCAAGGGTATGGATATGCAGATGCGCTTTGTGCAGCCCCCCTTGCAAAAAAACATAATGCTCCTATAATACTTTCAGAGAAAAATGGATTAAATGCTGAAATTATAAATGAATTAAAAAGACTCAAAGTTAAAAAGGTTTTCATAATTGGAGGAACTGGGGTTTTATCTGAAAGTGTAGAAAGTCAGTTAAGTAATACAGGAATAAAAAGTGTTGAGAGATTATGGGGTAAAGATAGATACGAAACTTCTGTAAAGGTAGCTGAAAGTTTAGGACCAGTAGAAGGTATTGTAATTACATCAGGAAATGGATATGCAGATAGTTTATCTATAGCACCTATTGCTGCACAAAAAGGCATGCCTATTTTACTATCAGAAAAAGATAAATTAGCAGATGTAACTCAAAATTACATAAAGAAAATGAATGTGAAAAAATGTTATGTAGTAGGTGGAACTGGAGTTATAAGTGATAATGTTAAAAAATTTGTAACCGATTCCGAAAGATTAAGTGGTAAAGATAGGTTTGAAACAAATCTTGCTGTACTACAAAGATTCCAAAATGAACTTAAATTTGAAAATATATTTATAGCTCAAGGTGATGGACCAACAGGAACCGAATTTGCAGATGCCCTTTCAGGGTCAGCTCTCGCTGCACAAAAGTCTTCACCTGTAATTCTTATATATAAGACTATATATAATAAAACGGCAGAATTTATAAAAACAAAAATGTCAAAAGATTCAAGGCTTATAGCATTAGGAGGAACAGCTGTAGTACCAAACGATATTCTAGATGCAGTAATAGATTTATTTAACGGCAAAACGCCTGGTAGTGGCATAGGAAATCCTGCAGATACAACAACAGGCGGCGGCGGTGGAGGAGTAGTTATAGATCCACCAAAGGGCAATGCTTTTAATTTAGTAATTACTAAGGGAAATGGAGCAAAAACATTAAAGAGCAAAGTTGTAAATGTAGAAAGTAATAAAAATGCAATGGACTATTTAAAAGATGTAGCAGATGTTGCAGAGCTTCAAGGAAAAGGATTTATAAATGGAATAGATGGCTTAATAAATGTGGATATCAAAGATCTTTCAGTTGCAGACAGAAAAGCAGGACTTCTAGGTAAGGATTGGTTCATATATTTAAACGGCAAACTTACCGACACAGGTGCTACAGGAGTGAAGCCTAAAGCAGGAGACACTTTAAATTTTGATTACCATGAATGGGATTGGCATTCATTAATGGAACCAGGATATAGTGGTACAATTCCGCTAAAACTAGAAGATGTTCCTGGTTCAGTAAATGTAGGTGAATCCATAAAATTAAGAGTAACTTGTGTATATAGAGGGATTTATGGCGTATCGATAAAATTAGATGGACAAGAAGTTGCAACTACTGATATAGATGGATATGCAACAATAAAAATAAATGATTCCGGAACACATAAAATAAGAGTTGAAAAAGATGGTGGCTCTGCAGAAACAGAAGTGAATGTTTTAAGTGGTGGTGGAGGAAGTACACCATCAAAGGATGATTTAAAGTTGAATTCAAAAGATCAAGTTTATGATGGTAATAGCAATGGAAATAAAAAAGATATTAAAGGCAATGTATTTATATCGGCAGATAATGTTTCATTAAAGAATGCAACTATTGCTGGTGAGATTATAATAGATCCTGGTAAAGCTGGCAGTAGTAACATTACAAATGTTACAGCAAATAAAATTACTATAAAATCTGGAGGCGCTGATAGTATACATTTCAATAATGTAAAGTCAAATTCTCTTTTAGTAAATAGTAGCACCAATGTAAGAATTGAAGCAATAGAAGATACTCAAATAAAAAGTACAGAAGTGGTAAGAAGCTCTATACTAGAGCCAACAAAAAGTTCTTTTGGGAATATTACTATGATAAACAGTGATAAGAGTCAAGAGAATATTTTAGAACTTAGGGGAGATTTTACAGATAAAATAAATGTAAAAACAAATGTTAAATTAATTGCAAATACAGATAAAGCTATTCCACAAGTTGTAATTAATTCTGATGCTAAAGTTCAAGTAATACTTGAAGGAAAATTTGAAAATATAAATGTTGAAAAGGAAGCAACAATAATAGCAGAAAATAACACTAAAATAAGCAAAATAGATACTAATGCTAATGTTGATATAAAGTCTAAAGGCAAAGGAACTATAGGCATTGTTAAACAGGCAGAAGGCGTTGTAGTTAAGTGTGATGATGATTCAGTAAGCGTAGTAGTAAAAAAAGATGTACAACTTGTAAAAATAAATGGAAATGTAAATTTAATTATAATAAAAACAGAAGATAATACTATAAAAATAAAATCAAATAGTACAAATAACAATGATTATATTTCTATAACTTTATATGATGAAAAAGGAAATCTAAGTTATATAAATCAATCCTCAAATGGAACATTAGATTTTGATACTATTCTTAAATCAGGAAAGTATCATGGATTTGTTAAGGCTTCAAGTGCAGACATAATAGAAATAAATGAATTTGAAGTTAAATAGTTTTTGATAGTAAGAGGGGATATAATATGAGAAACTTTAAACAAAAAATTATATCTATAATCATGACTTTGATCATGATTGTAGGTATTGTAGGTACTAATATAACTAGTGTTTTTGCAGAGGAGAACAATAAAAGCATAAATGTTAATATTGCAGTAGTAGGCATGTACAATGAAATCCTTTTTAAGCCTGAGAAAATTAAGGTAAGTTATGAAGGAGAAAAGGTTACTGCAGAAGATGCACTAAAAGCTATAGGGTTAAAATTAGATATTAATGATAAAGGAATGGTAACTAGCATATCAGGGCAAAAAAATGGAACAGATGATGGAATATATGGATCTCAAAGTGGATGGATGTATAAGGTTAATTTCACTGTACCTAAGGAGTATCCTAAAAATCAAAGTGTAAAGGATGGAGATTATTTATTATTTGTTTATGCCAAAGACTATAGTGATTTATTACCTTCTTATGATTTATCTCAAAATGATTTTATAAATGTAACTGTAAAAAATACAGAAAAAAATAATAGTTTTAGTGAACAAGTTACTGTATTAAAAGGTAAATCTGCAAATGCTGCCATTATTGAGGCATTAAAAAAACATGGTGGGGATTTTGATAAAACGTCTTTGTCAGCAGGCATGTTGATGACAAAAGATCAAACTTATCCATGGGGATATATCATTAATGGTGATAAAAGCACTTATGACAGCAAAGATATCGAACTAAAATCAGGAGACACAGTAAGAACATTTAAAGATAGTGGTGAAGTTCCTAAAGATGATGAAGTTAAAGAAGAACCAAATGTAGATGTGAAAGCTGTTAAGGTAAATTTAAATATTACAGGATATAAAGGAATAATATTAGATGAAAAAGACCTTGAAGTAAAAGATGGAGAAACAGTAATTAATACATTAACAAGGGTACTGGATAGTAAAAATATTAAGTATACAAACAGTAATGGCTATATTTCTATGATAGCTGATCAAGAAGAAAAAGAAAGAGGAATCTATAGTGGATGGAAATATAGCGTAAATAGTGAATTCCCAAATGTTGGAATGGGTGCCTATACTCCAAAACAAGGAGATAAAATAAATCTTATATTTGTAGAAGGATTTAATGATGAAACTGGATTTAGAGATATAGACAAAATTCATTTAAATAAAACAGAATTAAATTTAAATGTGAATGGAGAAGAAACTCTTGTAGGAAATGTTGCGCCAAAAGAAGCAACAGAAAAAATAGAGTGGACAAGTAGTGATAAAACGATAGCAACAGTAGATGAAAATGGAAAAGTAACAGCAGTAAAAGAAGGAAAAGCAACTATAACATCAACAGCTAAATATAATAAAGAAGTTAAATCTGAATGCAAAGTTAATGTAGGAATTAACAAGCCAGTAGATCCAAAAGATTATACAAATTCTATAAATACCCTTATAAATAACATAAGTGAAAAAATATCAACAGGTGACTGGGCAGCATTAGATTTAAATAAAGCTGGTAAAGAAGTATCAAAGGATTACTTAACAAAACTTGAAGCTAGTATAAAAAAAGCTGAAGGAAAACTTAAAGCAGCTACTGATTATGAAAGAACTGTTCTTGGAATATTAGGAGCAGGAGGAGACCCTACAAACTTTGCAGGATATAATTTAGTAGAAAAAATATACAATGCACAAGACATAAATGCACCAAATGCATATATATTTGGATTAATAGCATTAGATGCAGGAAACTTTACTATACCTGATGGTTCAAAATGGAATAGAGAAAGTTTAGTAAAAGCTATATTAAAATGTAAAACAGATGACGGTGGATGGTCATTTGGTGGAGGAGCCGCAGACCCAGATATGACAGCAATGGCACTTTCAGCACTTGCACCATACTGTGAAAAAGATGTAGATGTAAAGGCAGCTGTAAATACAGCCATAGAAAAACTTTCACAGCTTCAGACAGATAAGGGTGGATTTGAATCTTGGGGTCGTGAAAATAGCAACAGTGCAGCAATGACAATAATAGGACTTTGTGACAATGGAGTAGATCCAACTACAGATAACCGTTTCATAAAAAAGGGAAACAATGTAATGGATTCACTTTTAAGCTACGCAGTAAGCGATAACAGTGGATTTGGATTTACAGATAATGAATCAGTTAATGAACTGGCAAATGAACAAGGGTTTAGAGCATTAGCAGCATATAAGCTGTTTAAAGAAGGAAAGGGTTCTGTATATAAAGGATTTAAAGGAAATGAACCAGAAATTAAACCAGAAAAAAAGTTAATAGAAATAACTAATTTAACAAAAGATACAGTATTTAATTTAGGAAATGATGCAAAGGTAACTATAAATGCTGTAAATAAGTCAGATAAAGATGAGGATGTTTCATTAATTGTAGCACTATATGATAAAGCAGACAAATTTGTGAATTATGTATGTGCAACACAAACTATTAAAAAAGGTGACGCATCTGTTTTAACAAGTATGATGAATCTTCCAAAGGAAGGGGCATATAAATTAAAAGCCTTTATTTGGGATAGTATAGAGAATATGAACCCACTTTCTAATATTATAGAAATACCTGTTAAATAATGTCTTCAAAGAATGGCTGTTTTATCAAGCGGTCATTCTTTAAGCACTTTAAGGAAGTGAAAAAATGGAAGTATTCACCAAAAGAACTAGTGATATATGTATACCTAAGAAAAAAGAAAAGGATAAATATTATAGAGACTTTAAAGAATACCATGTACTAACTTCTTCGCTTATTTTTATGTCAATGTTAATTATAGTATTCTCTAATGATAATCCTGTAATACTCGGATCTGTCTACATTTTTATTATTTCAATAATAATCTCATGTAAAGAAAAACAGAAGTTTAAAACAGGGTTTTTATATTTTATTCCCGTTGCTATTTTAATAGTTATAATAAATATGTTTTTTGTAACTGCAGGAAGTACTACACTTTTTTACTTGTTTCATAAAAGATTTACTCTTGAATCTATAATTTATGCAGTAATCATGGCTTTTAAACTTTTAGCCGTTATTTATTTATTTATGATACTAGAAATTATGATTGATTCTGATAGAGCAGTTTCTTATTTCTCATCTGTAATGCCCAAATCAACTCTTATGCTTATGATAAGTTTTAAGCTTGTTCCAAGCATGCGAGATAGGTTTAAAAATTTAAAAGAAATATATGAAATAAGAGGAGTAGTTTTTAATAAGAAAAGATCCAAAGAAAAAACTGCAAGCTATATTCCTGTACTCTCCATATTGTTAGAAGATTCTATGGAAGGGTCTTTTGCTATAGGGGAGGCAGCTTATGTAAGAGGTTTTTTAAGTGGAAAGAGAAGCGTATATGAAAGACAAAAATTTTGTAGCAAGGACTTTAAAGCAATAGGATTAAGTACTGCACTTATTATATTTTATTGTATAGCAGAGTTTGAAAAATGGGTGCAATTCAAAATATATGATGGTGTAACTATTATAAACTTTATCAATATTGGTATAGCTGTAATTTTTACTTTTATCATAGGTATTATTTTAACAGTAATTTTTAATAGCGAGGAGAAAAAATATGGCTTACATAGAGATTAATAATTTGAATTTCACTTATCCTTTAGAAAAAGAGAAATCGTTAGCAGATATAAATTTCTCTTTAGAAAAAGGTTCCTTTCTTCTTATAGCTGGAAAATCTGGTTCAGGAAAATCAACTTTGGCAAGAGCAATAATAGGAACGGTACCAAATTTTTATGGAGGTACTATAGGCGGTGAAATCAAAATTGATGGTAAATCAATTGAAAAGATAAGCCATAAAGAAAGGGCAGAAAAAATAACAATGGTTTTCCAAGATCCAGAAAAACAACTTATGATGAATCAAGTACATAGAGAAGTAGCTTTTGGACTTGAAAATATATGTGCTGATGAAAAAGCAATAAAGAGAAGAGTTTATGAGGCACTGCAGTTTTCTGGAATACTTCATCTTGCAGAGAGAGATGTAATATCTTTATCAGGAGGAGAAAAACAAAAGGTAGCAGTGGCATCTGCTCTTGCATATATGCCAGAGTGTATAGTTTTAGATGAGCCTACATCACAGTTAGATCCTTCATCAGCAGAGGAAATATTGAATCTAGTGAAAAAAATAAATGAAGAATTAGGAATAACGGTTATTGTTATAGAACAAAGAGTAAATAGATGGTTTGATACTGCAGACTTAATAGCTATTATGAATAAAGGACAGATTAATGTATTTAAAGACAAAGAAGATTTCTATAATAACTGTAGCAAGGATCAATTTATGTTTATGCCAGACTACCTTAAATTTTTTAAAAAAGTAAATTTCAACAATATGCCTAAGAATTTTAAAAAAGCAAGAATGGAATTTTTAAAAAGTAACATAACTTTAAAAAAAGAAGAAATGAACACTTTGAAACAAGAAGTTGAACCAATACTGAATATAAAAAATCTTAAATGTAAGTATGATTCAAAACAGGTTTTAAAGGATATAAATTTTACTGTTAACAAAGGTGATTTTATAAGTATTATGGGACCTAATGGTGGAGGAAAGAGTACACTTCTAAAATCAATTATGGGACTTAAAGATTACAAGGGAACTATAACGCTTTATGATAAAGATGCAAAAAAAATGGATATAAGAAGTATAGCTGAGCATATAGGATATGTGTCACAAAACCCTAATGATTATCTATCAAAACATAGCGTATATGATGAAGTTAAATTTACTATGGACAACTATGGAATATATGATGAAAAAGTTATACAAGAAGTTTTAAAACAATTAGAAATAGATGAGCTTCAACATAAAAATCCAAGAGATTTAAGTGGAGGTCAGAGGCAGAGAGTTGCAATAGCATCAATTTTAGTTTTAAAACCAGAAATAATTCTTTTAGATGAGCCTACAAGGGGACTTGAAAGTGCACTTAAATCCAAACTTGGACATATATTAAAAAAACTTAATGCGGAAGGAACAGCAATTATATTGGTAACTCATGATACAGATTTTGCAAGCAGTTTTTGCAAACGATATATGCTTATGTTTAATGGAAGTATTGTTGCAGATGGTGGAAAGCAAGAAGTTTTAGCAGATGGTATATTTTATACCACTTCAATAAATAAGCTTTTAAGGGATAAAAATAGAAATATATTTACTTTAGAAGAAGCACTAAGGAGGTGTATAGTATGAAAAAACTAATAATTGCACTTACTGCAGCTGTTGTTATACTTCTTATGGTTTTAACACTGCATGGAGATGCTCAAACAGGAGTTTCATTACTGTCTACCTTTGGAGTATTTTTAATAATTTTTATGAGCTATTTTTATTTTGAAAAAAGTAATATGGGTACAAAAGAAATAGCTATTATAGCCACACTAAGTGCTTTTACAGCTGTTTCTAGAATAGCGTTTGCACCAATTCCTAATGCAAAACCTGTAACATTTTTAACTGCACTTACAGGATTTGTATTCGGACCATATGAAGGATTTCTAGTAGGAAGTACAGCGGCTTTTTTATCCAATATATTTTTCGGACAAGGTCCGTGGACTCCATGGCAAATGTTCTCTTGGGGACTTGTAGGAATTATAGCTGGTTTTTGGGGGAAAAGAGGCAAAAAAGTATCAGCTATGAAGTTTTCTATAGTATGTTTCTTATTTGGCTTTATGTTTGATTGGATCATGGATGCTTGGTTTGTTGTTGGATTTATAAAGCCTATTAATGTACAAACTGTTATAGGAGCCTACCTTGCAGGACTAACTTTTGACATTTTGCATGGAGGAGGTTCATTCATATTTTCTATAATTTTTTATGATAGTTTTTTACCTGTGCTTCAGCGTTATAAAAGAAGATTAAGTATAAGCTATTTAAAGTAGTGAATAATTTACTATAAAGGGGAGAGGGAGTTATGAATAATAAAAAGAAATACATAATAGCAATAGTAGCATTTATTGTATGTTCTTTTATGTTTACCTTTGCTATAAAAGCTCAAAGAATGTATGCAAATAAGGTTACAAATCAAGAGACAAGCGCTAAGAGTTCACAAAGTAAATCTGTTAATAGTAAAGATGCTTCAAAATCATCTGGAGAAACTAAAAAAACAGAAGATAGCAAAACTGTAGCAAATGATGCATCCAAGAGTACATCAAATGATCCTTCAAAAGATCCAGCAAATAAAAATAAAAAAGAAAGTAAACCTAATAGTAATTCTGCAACTAGTAACAGTTCCCCAAGTTCAACAAATAGTGCAACTGAGCAGGGGAACGCTTCAAAGGAAAGTGCTCCTGACACAAAACCAAATGAAGAAGCTACATTTGTATTCATTGATACAGTAAATGGAAACAAGACCATTTTACAAAAACCCGTTGATATGGAAGGGGAAACTGTAGGATATATAACATGTAAGCTATTAGACGAAGCTAAAATAAAATATAGAACTACAGGATCAGCATCTACGTTATATTTTGCAGCCATAGATGGCCTAGAAGAAAAAAAAGCGGGACGTTTATCGGGATGGTGTTATTACGTAAAGAAAAAGGGAGATACAAGATTCCATAAACCTAACATAGGAAGTGGTCAGTGGATATATAAAAAGGGAGATTTAGTTGTTTGGAAATATTTAGCGGATGGTATACATGATGGATATTCAGATGATTGGGATAAGTAAAACTAGTAGGTGTATAAGCATCTACACTAGATATTAAAAGGAGTGGATTAAAATGTTCAACAGAAAAAATAAGTGTCTTTTATTAGCATTGGTAATTTCAGGAGTTTTGTGGCATCCATCAGTTAAGGCATTAGAATTAAATAAGGAAACGGCAGATAGTCATAAGTCATGGAATATAAAATTCACACAAGAAGTAGATTTTAATGAAGAAAGTAAAAAACATATAACTGTAACAGACAGCAAGGGAACTATTTTACAAACTAATTTAAGATTAAGTAATGGCAACACTATAGTAGTAGATGCACCAAAAGAGGGCTATAAAGAAGGGCAAACATATACTATAAATATAGGGGATAAACTTCATTCAAAGAAAAATAAATATTTAAAACATGAAATAAAGTGCAATTTTAAAGTAAAGGAATCTGACAATAAACCTTCTGATGACTATTTATACAAAGAACAAGTAAAAGATACCATAAATTTAGGGGTAAATAAAATATTAAAAGACGCTGCTTTAAAAGATGAGGATTTAGATGATTGGCAAGTAATAGGAGTATGCAGACAAGGGGGCATAGTTCCATCTAGGTATTTAAGTGCTTTGGAAACTAAGATAACCTCAGCTAAAGGAAATATAGGACAACCTACAGACTATGAGAGAACAACACTTAGTTTGATGGCTATGGGCAAAGATCCTACAAATTTTCAAGGATATAATATTATAGAAAAAATATATAATAACAAGGATATGAAAGACCAAGGAATAAATGCATATATATTTGGGCTTATAGCATTAGATTCTGGAAAGTTTGAAGTTCCTAATAATGCTTTATGGACAAGAGAAAAGTTAATAAAATTTATTGTAAGTAATAGAACATATGATAAAGGATGGGATTATGCAGGAGATAAAGCGGATCCAGACATGACAGGAATGGCACTTACAGCTCTTTCACCATATAAGGATAGGGCCGATGTAAAACTTGCAATAGATCAAGCGGTAGAAAAACTTTCCTCTATTCAAAATGAAAATGGAAGTTTCTCTTCCTGGGAAACAGAAAATAGTGAGAGTGTATCTCAAGTTATAATAGCACTATGTGCTAATGGTATAGATCCTACAGGTGATAAATTCACTAAAAATGGAAAAAACCCTTTAACTGCTTTAATTGAATATAGAACGGAAGATAATAGCTTCAGTCATATAAAAGGAACAGGATATGATCCAATGGCAACAGAACAAGCTATTCAAGCTTTAGAAGCATACAAAATGTTTAAAGAAGGAAAAGGAAGTATATATATGTTTAAATAAAAATCTTGCTAATACCTAATTGAGTGAGCTTGAAAACAGATTTCCAGTAAGCTCACTAAGGATTTCCGAATACATTTTTAATACTAAGAGGGGATGTAATATGAGAAACTTTAAACAAAAGATTATATCTATAGTCATGACTTTGGTCATGGTTATAGGTATTGTAGGTATTAATATAACTAGTGTTTTTGCAGATGAAGGACAATTAAATAATATTAAAGTAAGAGTAAGAATTGAAGCAAATAATCACACTATAATTCCTGAGAAAGAAATAGAAGTAGATAATTTTGATTTGAAAACTTATGGTTGTTCGGAGAATCAAAACAGTATAAAAACAATACATGCAGTTATAAAAGCTTTAGAAAGCGAAAATATTGATTGTAAAGATAAAAGTAAATTTAATTGTAAAGATGGATATATAGACAATATTGCAGGTGTTAAACAAGGTTCAGTATGCTCAAATGATGGCTGGATGTACTATATAAATAATAATTTTGCACCAGATTATATGAACAAAGTAGATATAAAAAACGGAGATGAAATAGTAGTTTTTTTTCAAGAGGACTATAACAAAAACATATATTCATGGTTTAATGAAAGTTTTATTAAAGCAAAAACAGGAGAAAATATTAATTTAAAGCTTTTAGGGCTGAAATATGATGTAAATACTAATGGGTCAAAAGAAGTTAGTATAAGCGATGGAAAAATATTAGTAGATAACAAAGATTATATAGTAAACGGAAAATATGTTACTACAGATAAAGAGGGAAATGCTACATTAAAATTTGATAAAGAAGGAACTTATGAAATTTCAGCAGTAAGATTTGATAAAGACACAAAAAGAAGAGATATATCAAGACCTTATTGTAAAGTAGTAGTTGAAAAAGGGGACGGAACAATAGACAAAACTTCTCTTGTTAATTCAATAGATGAAGGGGAAAAGATTTTAAATGCTGTAAAGATTGGTTCAGAAGTAGGGGAATACCAAAAGGAAGTCAAGGATTTACTTCAAAGATCAATAGATGAAGCAAAAGTTATATTAAATAAAGAAGGATTAACTATAGATGAGTTAAGCACTGCTAATACAAAGCTTCAAAATGCTATATTTAAGTTTAAAGAAAGCATAAATAAAGATGAAAGTTTACAAAATGTTATAGATGGTGTTCTTTCATACTATGATACTTGGAAAGATAATAATTTTAAAAGTCTTGATTTTATAACATCTATGGCTTTAAGAAGAGCTGGAGTGGATACGGATAAACTGTTAAGTAAAGTAAATATTTATGGAATGGATAACCTACATAACAATTCAAGAAATGTTATGAATATTATAGGAGTTGGAAAAAATCCTAAAGACTATAAAGGGAAAGATTATACCAAGTATCTAATAGACTATAATTATAAGGATGAAAATACTTCAGAATATATTGCTAAAGCTATTATAGCTATGGATATGGCAGGAGTAGAATATGATAAAGAAAAAGTAGTAGGAACACTTTTAAGTAAAGCTCATGATGAAGGAGAAGGGAAAATTTCTTTTGGGTCAATAACACCAGGTTATTGGGATGATTTTATGCAAGAACAAACTAAGGATGAATATGCATCATATATAGATCATACAGCATGGAGCGTAATTGTCCTATCAAATCATAAGGATATAAAAAATGCTACAGAAGTTATAGAAGGAGTTAAAAAATATTTAAAGTCCAATCAAGAGAATGATGGATTAATAAAAAATTCATCAGATACAGCATTAACAATTCAAGGAATTATTGCCTTAGGTGAAGATCCAAAATCTGATTATTGGTGTGTAAAAAATGGAGAGAAAAAGATTTCCATGGTAGATGGAATGCTAAAATGTAGAAAAGATAATCAGTTTATGCTTCAGCCAAATTCTAGTATGTCATCAGATTTAGCAACCCCACATGTGCTTGCGGCATTAGTGGATTTAAATACTATGACTTCTATGTATAGAAAGCTCAAATATGAAGATGTAGGTGTACCAGTTAAAGTACAAGTTTATGGAGAAAAAGAAGTTTATAGCGGAGGAAAGCTTAATTTAGAAGCTAAAGCTTTTGATTACAATAATGTAGTTATTAAAGATGCAGCTATTTCTTGGAAAAGTTCAGATGAGAATATTACTACGGTAAAAAATGGAGTAGTACATACTTTAAAAGAAGGAGAAGTAGAAATTACTGCATATATTACAGGTAGTGAAGGAATAAAAGATAGTATAAAAATAAAAGTAACAGCCCCTCCACAAATTGATTATAGTGATAGATTAAATAAAGAAATAGAATTTTTAAAGAATCACTATGTAGCTTATGGAAATTATGAATTTCTAGCATCGCCAGCAGCTTTTTTATCAGGTGTGGATAAAAATATAGTAAAAGAAAATATATATAGATATTCTAAAAATTCTACTGCACTTCATAATGCAAAAACAATTATAGCATTTTTAGGAGCAGGGCTAGACCCTAAACTTGATAATGTAAAAGGTATAGAAATGAATTATGTGGAAGTTTTAGAAAAAGCTCAAGTATTAGATGGAGTGAATAAAGGAAAGTTTATAGTAAATAGTAGTATGGATGAAAATTCTATAGAAACTCAAGCTTACTGCATTATAGCCTTGGACTTAGCAGGTGGAAAATATGATAAAGGATTAGCTACTAAAGCTCTTTTAAATATGTTAAGTGATTCAAATTATAAAAATACAGATTCATCATATAAGTATATTAAAACAGAAGCAGTAGCAGCTACAGCTTTAGCTAAACATAAGGATATTTTAGGAGCGAAAAATAAAATAAATGAATTAATAACATTCTTTAAAGAAAATCAAAATGAAGATGGAGCTTTTGATATGAAGGCTGGAAGTACCTTTGTTAATAGCCCAATTGCTACTGGAGCTGTAGTACAGGCACTTCTATCTAATAATATAGATCCATTATCATGGCAGTGGACTAAGGGTGGAAAAACTATTTTAGATGGTATGTTAAAGAGTAAATTTGAAGGAAGAGATGCGTCTACATCAGGATACTCTCAAGGGCAAGGCCTTGGCTTTGAAAACTCAGAAGCCTCTTATTATGCTTTTTCTGCATTAGCTCAGATGTTAAATAAAAAGTCTATTTATGACATGATAGAAGAAAATATAAAAGGTAAGCCAGAAGTTAAACCAGAAAAGAAATTAATAGAAATAACTAATTTAACAAAAGATACAGTATTTAATTTAGGTAATGATGCAAAGGTAACTATAAATGCTGTAAATAAGTCAGATAAAGATGAGGATGTTTCATTAATTGTAGCACTATATGATAAAGCAGACAAATTTGTGAATTATGTATGTGCAACACAAACTATTAAAAAAGGTGACGCATCTGTTTTAACAAGTATGATGAATCTTCCAAAGGAAGGGGCATATAAATTAAAAGCCTTTATTTGGGATAGTATAGAGAATATGAACCCACTTTCTAATATTATAGAAATACCTGTTAAATAATGTCTTTAAAGAAGGAAAAGGAAGTATATATGTTTAAATAAAAATCTTGAAAATAAAGGGGTATTAGCAAAAGTTGCTTAACGACTTTTGCTAATACCTAATTATACGAGGGGGATGAATTATGAAAGTAAAATTAAAAAAACTAATGTCTCTTTTCATTACTTTTGCTATGGCTGTGAGTATTTTAAGTACAGCTTTAGTTAATCCATCAAAAGTTTTTGCAGAAGAAAATAAAAGTGGAGTTACAGAGGTTTCAAAATCTAGTGGTACAGTAAATGATGCTACAAAGGCATTAATTGATTATTTTAACAATGATTATTATAAGGCAAAGGGTGGAAAACTTGAGGCACCGCAGTACATTGCTATGGTTAAAGCAGGTGCTGATTTAAAAGTTAAAAACTGGACTATAAACAAAGAGTTAGATAAAGAATTAAAATATATAAGTAAAAAAGCAGATCAAAGTATGATATTGATGGATTTAGGAGAAGATCCTTCAGAGTTTAAGTCTGCATCAAATACTGAGGTAAGAAATTTAATTAAAGAAATGGCAGACGAGATAAGTAAAGCTAAAGGACCAAGGGATGCAGGTATAAATGAAGTAAAAGCAATGGTTGCATTGGATAGATTTAATGAAAAGTACAGTGATAAAAAAGTTGATTATAAGGCAGAAAATATACTGAAAATTTTAATATCAACTCAAAAAGAAGATGGATCAATAAATTCAGCACCACAAAATACAGCTGCTGCATTAGATGTATTAGTGAAACATAAAAATATAGATGGTGTTCAAGGAGCTATAGATAAAGCTTTAAAATATGTACATGATGTGCAAAAAGATGATGCTGGATTATATACAAAAACATTCTTTACTCATATGCATGCGGAGGCAGTAACAGGACTTGTTAGAGCAAATGAAAATTTAAAATCAAATGAATGGATAAAAAGTGACAAAAATCCTATAGATGCATTATTTAAATTATGGGATGGAAAGTGCTTTAAAAAAGAATCAGGACAAAATGATGATAGTTCTCAAGATAAAGTTTTATATGCATTAGGAGTACTTAAAGAAGCAGGTTATGGAGATTATGTTTTAAAAGGTGTTAATTTTGAAAATGGTGATAAAAAAGATGAACCAGAAAAAACTTGCAAGGTAAATGTAGCAGTAGTTTATCCGGAAAAAGATGGAAAATATGATATAAAACTTAAACCACAGCAATTTACTATAAGCAATAAAAATGAAAAGCAAACTGGTGGTTTTACAGCATTAGGAGCACTTCAAGCAGCTACTGACAAGTATGAAGCAAAAGGAAGTATGGTTACATCTATTTTTGGTATGAAGAATGAAGATATGAATGGATGGGTGTTTACTTTAAATGGTAAAATGTCAGATACATATGCTGACAAGACTGACGTTAAAGATGGAGATAATGTTGTTTGGTATTATAGCAATAATGGAATGGACTCGAAAGTTCCAACAATGGAAGAATTAAATAAAATAAGTGAGAAACCAGAAGAACCACAAAAGCCAGAGGAACCAGAAAAAAATAAAGATGGCAGCAGTATAAATAATGTAATTAATGGTGTATTTGACTACTATAATGATGTGCATTATATAGAAAACCAAGGACAATTAGTTAACTTTGAGTATTCTTCTATGCTTAAAGCAGGTGCAGATTTAAGTAAGAAGAAATGGTTTTTAGCAGAAAAATATGAAACAAATTATGATAAAACTTTAAAAATGTTAGGGTCAAAGGTAAACCAAAGTTTAATATTAATTGATATAAATAAAGATGCCAATAATTATGAAGGAAGACACTTAATAAAGGAAATAGCAGAAGAGGTAGATAAAAATGATAACTTCTTTGCACAAACGGATATACAAGCTGTTATTGCTTTAGATAAATATAATGAAGAACACAAGGAGAACAAAGTAGATTACGATGTAAATCATGCAGTACAAAAAATATTAGAAGCTCAATGCGAAGACGGAGGTTTTAAACAAAGGAGTGCTTCAGTCCCAGTAAATACAGGGTATGCTTTAACTGCTTTAAGCAAACATAAAGATGTAAACGGTGTGAGTGAATCTATAAATAAGGCATTGTCATATTTACATAAATCACAAAAAGCTGATGGTGGAATTTATGGAACTGTTTATATAACAGGCTATCATTCAGAAATCCTTAGAGGAATAATTGCAGTAGGGGAAAACCCAACATCAAAAGAATGGACAAACTCTTCAGGCAAAAATCCAGTAGATGCATTATTCATTTTATGGAAAGCAAATAATTCATTTGATTCTAAAAAAGATGAAAGCATAAACAATAGAGGATGGGTAGAAGCTACATGGAAAGCTTTATATGCATTAACAGACCTTAAAAATTCAGGCTATGGAGACTATAAAGTAGATGGTGTAAAGGTTAAATCATCCAATGACAACAAAGAAGAGAACGGAAAAAAGTGTAAGGTTAATGTTGCTATTGTTATGCCAAAAGCTGGTGGATACGACCCTATGTTTACTCCAAAAGAAGTTGTTATAAATGATAAAAAACATGATAAAGGATTCACAGCATTAGGAGCATTACAAGCGGCTACTAGTCTTTACGAAATTCAAGGAAAAATGGTTGCTTCTATATATTCATATGAAAATAAAGATCAAAATGGCTGGATTTATACTGTAAATGGAATTATGCCTAAAGAAATGGCAGGAGACGTGGAAGTAAAAGAAGGAGATAAAATTATATGGTACTACTCCATGGGAGGAATGAGTGCTAAGGCTCCTACATGGGAAGAGTTACTAGGTCAGAAAGAAGAAGTTAAACCAAACAATTATACGAAACAAGTAGCTGAAGCTATAGAATCAAGTTCAAGTATTATTATGAAAGGACAAATAGGAGATTGGGATGCTGCAGGCTTAGCAGCAGCAGAAATGAAATTACCAGATAACTATTTGTCTAGCATAACAGAAAAAATAAAAAATAGAGATAAATCTTTGTTTAAAAATGGAAAATTCGACAAAACTACAGATTGCGAAAGAACTATAATAGGTATTACAGCAGCAGGAGGAGACTCAAGAAGTATAGGAGATTACAATTTAATAAAAGATTTATGTGACAGAGATGTATCTAAAGAAACCAATATATATGCGTTAATGTATTGTCTTACTGCATTAGACTGTGGAAAGTTTCAAATACCAGAAGGATCAAAATTTACTAGACAGCAACTTGTAGACAAGATAATAAGTATGCAAAATGAACAAGGTGGTTGGGGCTTTGGAATAAGTACCGATGTAGATACAACAGCCATGGTTTTAATAGCTATTTCGAACTATACAAATAATGAAAAAGTAAAAGTTTCAATAGATAAAGCAGTAGAAGTTTTATCAAAAGCGCAAAATGAAAACGGGGGATTTAAATCACAGTGGTCAGGAGAATCTTCAGAAAGTTCTTCTCAAACAATAATAGGTTTATGTGCAAATGGAACAGATCCGACATCAGATAAATTTACTAAGAATGGTAAAAACTTAATGGATTTCTTATTGGGATATAAAACAGAGGATGGTGGGTTTGCACATAATAAAGATGATATGAAAATTAATAATGGTATGGCAACATCTCAAGGTTTTCAAGCTTTAGTTGCGTATAAAAATTTTAAAGCAGGAAAGATAGGATCTATATATATGTTTAAAGAATTTAAAGATGAGCCTAAAGTACAGGATGTGGAAGTTAAGAATATTACAGCACAGACAGAATTTAAAATTGGTGATGAAGCTAAAATAACTGTACAAGCAATAAACAATGGTAAAGAAGGTAAAAAAGTAGTTTTAATTGTAGGACTGTTTAATAAAGACGGAAAACTTATAAACTATGCAGCAGCAGAACAAAATATAGATTCAGGAAAAAATGTTAATTTAACAGGAATGATTAAACTTTTAAATGAAGCTGGAACTACAATTAAAGCATTTGTATGGGATAGTTTAGATGAAATGAATCCACTATCAAATACAATTAAAATACCAGTGAAATAAATGCCCTATGCACTCATGTTTTTACATGAGTGCATATTTACTAATATTGAGAAATATTTCATTCAATAAGGGAAATTATATAAAGTCAGAAAGATTTTTTAAGATTAAATTCTATAAATTTCTACAAAAAACTTTCAAACAAATATATAAATATGTCCGAACTTATTGTATAATTGAAGCTGTAATTGAATATATAATTACAATTAATTTTGTGTTTTTTTATATAAGTGAAATCAGTGGAAGGTTGGTGTTATATAAAATGAGAGAGTATAGTGCTTTCGATATTCTAGGACCTATAATGATAGGCCCATCAAGTTCACATACAGCAGGAGCAGCTAGATTGGGGAAAGTTTCTAAAACTATAGCTGGTGGAGAAATTAAAAAAGTGCAATTTTTCCTTCATGGTTCCTTTGCAATGACATATAAAGGACATGGAACTGACAAAGCTTTAGTAGCAGGAATATTAGGAATGAATCCATGGGATGAAGGATTAAAGACTTCTATGGATATAGCAAAAGAAAAGGGCATAGAAATAGAATTTATACCAACAGACCTTGGAGATGTACATCCTAATACAGTTAAAACTGTAATAACAAAAACTGACGGAAAAGTTGTTGAAGTAACAGGTGCATCTATAGGTGGAGGCAACATAGTAGTAACAGGAATAGATGGAGAAGCTATAGAATTTACAGGAGCATACCCTACTATATTGATAAATCATATAGATTTACCAGGAATGGTTGCTAAAGTAAGTGCAATTCTATATGATTACAAAATAAACATTGCTTTCATGAGAGTTTATAGAAGTGGAAAAGGTTCAGCAGCAGCAATGGTATTTGAAGTAGATGATTTTATATCCCAAGAATTAATAGATGAAATAGTTAAAGTGCCAAATATAAAGAACGCTAGAGCTATAAATCCTGTAAAGGAGGAAGAATAAAATTATGGTTAATTATGGATATGAACTTGTAGAAGCATGTAAAGAAAAAAATATGAGTATATGGGAATATACACTTGAAGAAGAAATGAAGGCAAGCAGTCTTACTCGTGAAGCAGTTTTTGAAAAAATGAGAAAAAATTTAAAGGTAATGCAAAATTCTGCAGAATATGGACTGAAAAATGAAGTTATATCAGTAAGTGGACTTATAGGCGGAGATGCTTATAAATTAGATAAATATTCAGATTCAGGGAAAACGTTAACGGGCAACTTTATGGTAAAGGCCATGGCAAGAGCGCTTTCTTGTTCAGAAGTAAATGCTGCTATGGGTAAAATAGTAGCTGCACCTACAGCAGGTTCGTGTGGAATAATGCCAGCAGCTATAATAAGTGCTGGAGAAAAATTAGGAAAAACTGAAGATGAATTAGTTAAAGCTTTATTTACAGCTTCTGGAGTAGGCATAATAATAGCTAAAAATGCTACTATGGCAGGTGCAGAAGGTGGTTGTCAAGCTGAGTGTGGCTCAGCAGCTGCTATGGCATCAGCTGCAGTAGCAGAAATGATGGGGGGAACTCCAGAACAGGCACTACATGCTTCAGCAATTGTAATAAAGAATATATTAGGATTAGTATGTGATCCTATAGCAGGACTAGTAGAAGTTCCGTGTGCTAAGAGAAATGCAGCAGGTACAGTTAGTGCTTTAACTACAGCTGATATGGTCATGGGCGGAGTATACAGCAAAATACCTTTTGATGATACAGTTTCAGCTATGTACAAAATTGGAAAACAACTTCCATGTGAATTAAGAGAAACAGCACTTGGTGGTCTTGCAATCACAGAAACAGGACTAAAATTAAAAAAACAGGTATTTGGAGAGTAAAATTAGAGTATAGAGAATAGATAAAGAGAAATTAGGTTTTGAATTGTAAAACCTAATTTTTTTTGTGTAGCAATTTACTTTAGATTTGAATAGATTAATTAAAGAGATAATATTTTATTGGGGGTTATTATGAATTTAAAAGGTAGCAAAACAGAAAAAAATTTGTTGAAAACTTTTGCAGGAGAATCCAGAGCTAGAAACAAATATAATTTCTATGGTGAAAAAGCTAGAATAGAGGGATATGAGTATATAGCAAGTGTATTTGATGAAACTGCAGGAAATGAAAAAGCTCATGCAAGGGAAGTTTTTAGAAGATATCTTGGAATGGTAAGATCAACAGCAGAAAACTTAAAAGATTCAGCAGAAGGAGAAGCCTTTGAAAGTTTAAAGTTATATAAAGAATTTGAAAGAACGGCACGACAAGAAGGTTTTAAAGAAATTGCAGACTTTTATAAGGAACTGGCAGAAGTAGAAGAGCATCATATGGAAAGATTTAAACAAATACGTGAAAAGTTAGTTTCAGGTATGGAATTTAAGCGAAACAGGGATGTTAAATGGCAGTGTATGAATTGTGGTTATATACATGTGGGAAAAGAAGCTCCAAACGTATGTCCACTATGCAAATATCCTAGAGCTTATTTTAAAGTTTTATGCGAAGACTATAAGTAGAGGAGAGATACTATGATTATGGTTTATCCAAACTCCTATTTTTTGCCTGTGGTAAGAGAAACAGAAGATCAGGGGCTATTTTTATATAGAGGGCATGAACCTGAAATTCCTAAATCTATGGAAGTATTTAATTATTCAGATGAAATTCATAATGATAGCTATGAAAGCGCTTTTAAAGAAATAGATGAGGAGTTTATAGGAGAATTTACAACAAATTAAAAAACTATTACTAATTAAAAAATAATATATAATTTCAAAAATTTGAATTAAAGTATATGCACTTTAATATATTAATAGTGATATTAAATTTTACATGGTGAAATATTATGGAGCATAGGAAACTAGTTGAAGAATATTATGGTGATATAAACAATTTAGCAGATTTTTTAGCAAAGCTTGTTAATTCATATAGGCTTATAATAGGTGGAGCAGGAGAACTAAATGGTATAGCGTTAGCACACAAAAAGGATGTAAGGGAGGCTATAAAAACAGCTAACGAGCTTAGAAAGGTAATAGATGAAATTATAGAAGTGTTAGACAAGACAAGTTATGGTTATATGGATTACTGTAAGTTAAAGGGAGAAATTATGAAGTCTAAAATACAGAGTCAATATATAGAGACAGAAATAGATAAGGAGCTAAAACTAGATAATGAAAAAAAATCACATATTGAATTGCGGGTAAATACTAAAGAAACAATGGAAAGGGAAGAAAACATAGATAGCAAAGATGGTGAAAAAAAGGTAGACAATTAAGAAAAACAGGTGTAAAAAAATCACACCTGTTTTTTTAAAATTTCTTAAATCTATGTTTGCATACCATAAAATAAGATAAGACTATTAATAATATAATTGTAACCGCAACTGGTGCAAGGTAATTTATTGTGATTAAACAATATAAAGCCATAAACAGACCTGCAAAAGTTATAGGAATACCATAAAATTCTCCATCAAATTGAGTAACATTAAATCTAGCAAGTCTGTAAGCACCTGCTATAGGAAATAACACTACTAATAAATATCCTAAAAGTCCTAAATTAGATAATCCATAAAGATTAAATGCAAGGATAGAAGGGGCCACTCCAAAGGAAACTAAGTCCGCAAGAGAATCTAATTCTTTACCTAACTCGCTAGAAACATTTAAAAGTCTTGCTACTCTTCCATCATATCTGTCAGCTAGACATGCAAGTAATATAAAAATAGCTGCAAATTTGTAGTTTTCTTGGAAAGTCATTAGTAAGGATATTACACCGCATCCTAAATTTGCAAATGTAAAAACATTAGGTACAGCACTTTTAGCTATCTTAGCCATTAAAATCACTCCTATATAGTAATAATTATTTATATTAACGATAAAATAATAAAACGTAGTATTTTTATTATAACTCATTTTCAATAAATATTTAAGGGGTTATTTATTAAATTTCATGGAAAAATTATAAATTTTTTGTTAAAATAGACTTGTTAACGTAAAAAAGAATAAAAATAGAGAGTGAGTGTCCTAATGAAAGTAGATAAAACAAAATTATTAAAATATTTAATTGGATCTATAGTTATTATATTGTTTATATACTTAATGTTTAAATATGGAAACAGGTTAACTCATTTAAGAGTAAGGCATGTTAAAAAGTATATTTTAAGTTACGGTAAATTTGCTTCAATAATGTTTTTAGTTATTTACTCTTTAAAACCTATAGTTTTGGTTATTCCGGTTTCACTACTATCCATTGTGGCTGGAAGTGTTTTTGGTCCTTATAAAGCACTTTTACTTAGTATGATAGGCTGTTTTACATCAGCAACTTTAGCTTTTTTTCTTGCTAAGTTTTTAGGAAGGTCTTTTGTGGATAAACTATTGAAGGGAAAAGCAATGAGCTTAGATTCAAATATTGAGAAACATGGATCTATGATTATGGGTATAATGCGATTGGCATTTGTATTTCCATATGATCCTTTAAGTTATGCTGCAGGTCTTACAAAGATGAAATATAGAGACTTTATTTTGGGAACATTAATAGGTGTTTTTCCAGAGATGGTGGCTTATTGTTTTATAGGAAAGAGTTTAGAACACCCGTTTTCAATTAAAACTTTAATTCCAATAATAACAATAATATTTATAGCTTTAGCAGCATTTTATACATATAAAACTTCAAAAAACACTAATAACTCATAAAAACCAGTACTTTCTAGAAATTTACTCTTATATTGAAACAAGTATAAGGGCAAAATACTTCTATATCCAAATTTTGAAGTGAGGTGTTTTTATGAAAATAAAAGATATAATGACTAAATCTGTGGTGAGCTTAAATGCGGAAGACAATGTGGATAAAGCAGCACAGCTTATGAGGGAACATAACATAGGATCCGTTCCTGTATGCAATGGAGATAAAGTTATAGGAATAATTACAGACCGAGATATAGCAATAAGATCTGCTGCAGACGGGAAAAATGCTAAAAATCAAACTGTTAGAGAAATTATGTCTTCGAACCCAGTGCTAGGAACATCGAATATGGAAATACAAGATGCATCTAGAGTAATGAGTGAAAGACAAATTAGAAGATTACCTATAGTAGAAAATGAAAATTTGGTTGGGATGGTATCTTTAGGTGATATAGCAGTAGATCCTAATTTACAGAACCAAGCAGAGCAAGCATTAAGTAATATTTCTGAACCAAGTACACCAGAAGTTTAAAAGTTAATAATTTAGAAATAAATCCACAAGAAGCATTCATAATCTTGTGGATTTATTACATAAAGTGTTATAATATAGTAGTTAAACTTAAAAATGCAGTAAACTTTATAAGAAATGGGAGAGTTTTATATGGATAAGGTAAAATTCATATATAATCCATATTCAGGAGAGAGTACCATAGTAAGTGATATTGATAAAGTAATAATGGTACATCAAAAATATGGATATGAAGTTGTACCTTTTAGAATTAGCTTTGAATATGACATGAGCAAAGCTTTTGAAGGTATAGATGAAAGTTATAAATATATTCTAGTAGCAGGTGGAGATGGTACTGTAGATAATGCAGTTAACCATATGAAAAGGTTAGGAATAAATATTCCTATAGGGATACTTCCAGTAGGAACTGCTAATGACTTTGCTAAATTTATTGGAATTCCTGAAGATATTGAAGCTGCTTGTGAACAAATATTAAGTAGTAAACCTAAAAAACTAGATTTAGGAAAAATAAATGATAAATACTTTATCAATGTAGCAAGTACGGGACTTTTTACAGATGTATCACAAAAAACAGATGTAAATTTAAAAAATACTATGGGCAAGCTTGCTTATTATGTTAAAGGATTAGAACAATTGCCTAATTTCAGAAAACTTAAGATAAAAGTAAAATCCGAGAATGATGTATTTGATGGTAATATGTACTTAATGATGGTGTTCAACGGACAGACTGCTGGGAATCTAAAATTTGCATATAAAGCAGAAGTAGATGATGGCATGTTAGATATAATAATAATAAAAGCAGGAATGATAAAAGATATGATAGCCCTTTTTATAAAAATGATTAAGGGAGACCATCTTGAAGATGCAGCTGGACTTGAATATTTTAAATCTAATAGAATAGAAATAGAATGCTATGAAGATATAGTAACGGATATAGATGGAGAAAGAGGTCCAGATTTTCCGCTAGTTATAGAATGTATAAAACAAGGATTTGAAGTCTTAGGAACAAAGATACGTTAGAAATGCTTTGTATTTAAATGTATATATATTTAAATACA
>CAZKOJ010000011.1:0-46141 GCA_964554365.1 uncultured Clostridium sp.
ATAAAAAACGCTGACGCGTTAGCATATTTTTTTATGCTAATGCGACAGCCCCTTTCTTGCATTATTAATAGAAAGATATATAAAGGAGAATTTAAGAAATGAGGAACTGGAAAGTTTTGGAGTCAAATAAAGAAACCATTAACCAATATATAAAAGAATTAAATATAGATGAGATATTAGCTAATCAATTACTTATGAAGATTAAGAGAAAGACGGATTAAAATTTAAAATATTAGTATTTAAGGATAATATAGATTATGTGAAAGTAGAAGGACCCGAAGATGCAATTAAAAATTGGAAAGCTAGAATAGAAGGTATAGATTCTTCAATAGAAGAAATTGATTCTATAATATCTTCATTCTCAAAGCCAGAGAATGAGTTGTTAAAAGAAAAAATAGTTGCTTTAGAAGTTGGATTAGCTGATATATTAGCAGTATATAAAGGAGATAGATTAAATGCCAGAAGGGGAAAAATTATTTTTTGTAAATACAATAATTTTATAGATTTCAAGGAAAACAATTAAGTAAATAGGACTATACTACTTGAGAAAAACAGAAGCTTTTTTAGGTTGAGAAAGCAAAGTAATAGAAAGCTTTTTTAGATTACAGTTTATTGGTATAAAGGGTATTCCAAAGAATATGGCCGGTCTTATAGATACTATAAGGCCTACATTTGGGATACTCTTTTAAATATACGTATACTAGATATGAAAAACTTAAACAACTAACATGGCAACAAGCAAAAACAAAAACATGGGATGACTTAAAAGTATATGAATAGAGGTGATTAGGTGAAGAACACAGGTAATTATAAATTGAAAAAACCAGAAGGTACAGATACAGTAAATATAGAGGACCTCAATTATAATGCTGATATTATTGATAATGAACTAGTTAAAAGAGCTTTGAAAACAGATATGCCAACAAATCTTAATCAGTTTACAAATGGTCCTGGATTTATTACAGCTACAGGTGCTCCCGTACAAAGTGTTAATGGAAAAACAGGAACTTTAATTTTAAGTGCAAGTGATGTGGGGGCAGAGACACCAATAGGGTCACAAGCAAAAGTTAATACATTAGCAGGCCAAGTGGGAAATATAAATGATGCTAATTTACCTGTTGAATTAAAAGGAAAACCCTTAACAGAACAAACTAAAGTACTTTTTCAAAATGCCGATAATGGGAAAAAAAATTGGGTAGATGTTATCGGCAGTCCTTTAGTTGTTATTGATACTTTCTCTACCCTAAAAGATAAAACGCAAACAGTTAAAAACACTTTGGCAAGTAATTTAACTAATAAAGGGCAGACAAGCACTGGAGTTGAAACTTTAACTAATTTAGTTAATAAAGTAGGAAGTATATCAAAAGGACAGGGTAATGCAGTAGAAAATCAAGTTTTAAGCGGAGTTACTTTTACCAATAGCGATGGAATATTAAGAACTGGTACTATTTCTAATAATGCTGGTTCAAAAATACAAATATGTGGGTATGAAGATATAACAGAAATAATTCCACATCCTGAAGACCCTCATAACCAAAGTTTAATTACAGGAAAAAATTCATATAATCGTAATGGATATATTGATTCCAATTCTCAAATACAGATGTCAATTGCAGGACTCGTTCCTGAGAATATAAGAAGTGGTGTAATTATAGGTCGTATGGGTGGTAAAGGATCACAAATAATGGTTGGGACAATGCAAGCTGGTGGAGTTGGTATTACTTCTATAGTAGGTTCTAGTCATTCTAAAGAGAATGCAGCTTGTGATATTCCACAAATAAGATTGGAATTTTATAATAGAATATTTATGAATAATATAGATGCTTTTTCAATTATAAAGAATGATAATACTAATGTATGGTGGCATAATTATACAATTAACACAACTAATTCTAGTAATATTACTGATGTAGAATGTTTATATTTAGGATTAACTGAAAGTTTTTATCCTGGAACTAAATATAAAGTAGTAATACAAGAAGGAGCATTAAAAGATAAATTTGGCAATCCGTTAAAAGCGATGGAATATGAATTTAGAACCAATCCTAATCCTAGCGTATGGGTTATAAATCCAGCTGGGTTAAACGTTGCTAGATATGATTTAGCAGGATGTGGAACCCAAAATGCGGGTTTGTCTTTTGGTGGTATGTATAATGGTCGTGGGGATACATCTACCGAGAAATTTAATGGCAATGTATGGAGTACAACCGGATATCTTAATTTAGGTAGATATGGACAAGCAGGATGTGGAACGCAAGATGCTGCTTTATCTTTTGGTGGATATGGGAATAGTACTACAAATGTTACTGAAAAATTTAATGGCAGTACTTGGACCAATGTTAATTTTTTAATTACAAGTATAAAAGATTTAGCAGGATGTGGAACCCAAGATGCTGCTTTATCTTTTGGCGGTAACAATGTTACAAATATAACTGAGAAATTTAATGGGAATACTTGGTCTTCAACTGGAAATTTAAACACAGCTAGAAGAGATTTGGGTGGATGTGGAACCCAAAATGCGGGTTTATCTTTTGGTGGATATGAAAATAGTACTGGAACCTATGCAGTTACCGAGAAATTTGATGGGAATATTTGGTCTTCAACTGGGAAATTAAATGTAGGTAGATATGATTTAGCGGGATGCGGGGCCCAAGATGCTGCTTTATCTTTTGGTTGTTATATTGGTAATAATCGCGAAAACACTACCGAAAAATTTAATGGCAATACATGGTCTTTAACTGGAAACTTAAATGTAGGCAAGAAAAATCCAGGAGGTTGTGGCACACAAAGTGTAAGTTTATCTTTTGGAGGAAGTAATAATACAAATGGTTATTTAAGTACAACTGAAAAATTCTTTGGATAAAATTTGAAAAAGGGGTATTGTTATGAATAATTTAATAACTACTGAAAATATGACAGAGCACTTTTAAGTGATGTAAGACAAGCTAATAGGTACATAGTGGATTTGTCAGGAGCCACAGTTATAGACGATGCTTGTGTTAATGCCTTAAATATAATAAGTAAAGAACAACTATAGGAGCAGGGGGAAGTTCTATACCTGTGGCAACTAAGTTTGTTCAGTGGTATATATGTATATCACCAAAAACAGGAGTATTTGATACAAATACAGTTAGAAAAGTGAAAGCTTGACAAGTGAAGCCTGGAATATGGAGTACTCAAGGCACAGATGGTGTTATCAGAGAAAAGGACTGGAATAAAATTTTAAAGTAAAAGTTGAGAGCCTAAAGGTTCTTTTAGTTTACAAGCAAGTACACTAGATATATAATGGAGGAATTTTTTATGGTAAGTGTAGAAATGGTACAAACATTAATAATGGGTGGAGTAGTTGGAGTAGTCTTAGGCTCTACAATTGCATTTACATTTTTCAAGAAAAAAGGCGTAGATGTACTTAAAGTTTTAGATACTGCAGAGCAGGTTTTAGATGTTGCTGGACTAGCAATTGATTTAGCTACAAAAATAGAACCGAACAATCCAGTAATAAATATAACAAAGATAATTGATGAATGGGCTGAAAAAGGAGTTAAAGGAGCACAACAACTATACTATTCTAATCAACTTGGCAATGAAAATAGAAATACAATTGCCAAAAATACAGTATATACAGCCTTAAAACAATTTAATATTACACTAGATGAAGAGCAACAGAAATTAATTAATATAACCATTGAAGCAGCTGTAAATGACCTTGGACATAATAAGACAGAATTAGAAAAACAAGCAGTACAACAGTAATTATTACAAACTAAAGTTAGAATAAAGATCAATGATGTTTACCCTACACTTTTCCCACACTATTCCCACAATAGTTCTAAATAGTAGTAGCTTAACATAGGGTAAGGTAGTGAGAAAAGATAGTATCTTCAATAGTTGCAGAAGATTTTAGTGAAATATAAATTATAGGTTAACTAATCAGGGGTTCGATTCCCCTAGTGGCTATCATAAAAGCCACAACCCTTTATATTACTGGGTTGTGGCTTTTTTATTTTCTATAAATATTATACACAATTTCAATTTTTACACCATAGATTTTTTTCACAATATACTTAAGATATCAATAGTCTTTTCCTTTTCTTTTTTCATTACCCATGTATAAGTATTTGCAGTAATTTCAATACTATTATGTCCTAAGCAATCTGATACAGTTTTAAGAGGAATGCCTTTTTCAAATTGCTTAGTAGCATAAGTATGTCTGAGAGCATGAAACTTTTTATGTTCTATATTAATTCTCTTTAAAAAGTATATCCAATTCTTATCAATATTACTTGCATTAATAAATCTACCTAATTCGCTTAATAATATATAACCATTCAACTGGAAACTTCTAAAAGAATAATTGAAGAATATAAGGTGTCAACTGTATTATCAAATGAGATACAGATTGAAAAAAATCAAATATCATACCAAGAAGTAGCTTGCACTGAATAAAAAAGACACCTATTTTAGTGTCTTAGATGAAAGAAGTATGTTGAAGTTTTTTAAGAATTTTAATATCCATTTCATGAGAACTAGTAGTATCTTTGATTATATCAATAGTGTCTACAAGTTGAGTAACAGATTTAGAAGTATTGGTGACAGCAAGTTCGATAACATCTAGTCTTTCACCAAGAGTTTTGCCTTCTTTGTTTTTAGCTCTATCAAGTTGATCGGAGAAGGAAGATTGAACTTCTGCAAGAGCTTTAACATCAGTTTGGATTTTTTCAAGAATTAAAGAGTTTTTATCAACTTTACTTGTTAAGGTGGAAATATCAGATTTCATTGAAGTTTGATTCTCGAGAATCTGCATTAATAAGGTTTCAATTCTTTTATTTTCCATTAGAAACAACTCCTTTTATATTAGCGATAAAATTATATCACAGAAGGATAATGAAATCTACTTAATGGACTTTACGAATTTAGATAGTAATTCTAGTTGCTGGGGTGTTAGGTTTTTAGCGTTATCTAGTAGTTGTTTAAATGCTGGTGTTAACGGTTTAGATGGAGTTTTTATATTTAAGAAATCTAACAATATCAAATTCAAATCTTGAAAATTTTTCTTGATTTATTTATACGGTTACCGACATTGATTATTATTCACCTACAATTTTTTAATATTCTAATATGGAATATTTATTATATTCATATTCCATTTTAAAAAAGCACTGGTGTCTATTTTCATTTAAAGTAACGAAATTTGGGCGTTTTAATTTCCTCCATTTTAATATTGATGTATTTAAAATATTTAAGTATATTCCATTTAAGGGGGGAGATTAAGATTGATAAATTAGAAAAATTAGAAAAAATGATAGAAGAGCTTAGAGAATATTTAAATGAATTGATTAATGAAAAGGGAAATCTATTAGATTCAGAGGTATTGTCTGCTAGTAAAATATTAGATTCGATATTAAACAAATATAATGAAGTAATTATCAGAAATAAATTAGATAAGTAAGAATATCAGAGAAATATTAGGAAATAAACAGTCAGATATACATAAAAATTTTAAAAAAACAAGAAAGATATTAGTAATAATGTGTAAAAAAATTATTTTAGGCAGTGGAACTTAATTAAACATTACACTATGAAGAAGATAGCCATATAAAATAATAGAAAGTTTGCAGTAAGTTCATACCATGTAAATAATTAAAGTATATTATAAACATTAAATATAGCACGAGGAAAAGATGAACTCCACCTAAAATCAAAAACTATATTTATATAAAAAATATATTATTTATATAAGTTTTAATACATTTATAAAATATGGTGAATATAATAATAGTAAGGGAAGAGGGGAGGAATAATTTTGAAGAAAACTTATGTTTTAGACACCAATGTTATTCTGTATTCACCAGGAGCTATTTTTACATTTGCAGACAATGATGTGGTTATACCTGAAGTGGTATTAGAGGAGCTTGATAGTTTTAAAAAAGATAAAACTGACTTAGGGGCCAATGCAAGGCATGCAGCGAGAATTATAGATAAACTTAGAAAGGAAGGAAAATTAAATAAAGGGGTAAAACTTCCTGGTGGTGGTAATTTAAGAGTAGAAATGAATCATTATGATACTAAAATACCTCCATCTTGGGATAAAAATAAAGCAGATAACAGGATAATACAGGTGTGTAAGGGACTTAAGGAGCAAGGTGAGGATGTGTGTCTTATCACAAAAGACACATTTGAAAGAATTAAAGCAGATACTGTGTATATAGATGTGGAGGATTTTTATGAGAAAGTTGTTCCAGAAAACGAAAGTCAATATACAGGTAGAATAGATTTATATACTACATCGGAAAAAATATCAGAATTTTATCGCAACAAATTTATACAAGTGAAAGATGTTTTTGCCTATTCAGAAGAAGTGGACAAATATTCTGCACCAAATCTTTATAACAATCAATTTATTATAATACATTGCCTTAAGAACCCAAAACAAACGGCATTAGGGAAATTTGATGGAGAAAAAATTGTACAGTTATATTATAAGGATAACATTCCTTTAGGAATTAGCACAAGAAACGTAGGGCAAAAATTCATGTTAGAATCACTGTTTACAGATGCAGATAAAGCTCCATTAGTAATAGTAAAAGGACCAGCTGGAACAGCTAAAACATTATTTTCTTTAGCTGTTGGACTTCATAAGATTATAGAGGATGGAAATGAACAATACAGGAGAGTTCTTGTATGTAGGCCTAATGTTACTATGGATGAGGATATTGGATTTTTGCCTGGAACAGAGCAGGAAAAAATATCACCTTTTATGAGGCCAATATTTGATAACTTGGAAATACTAGTGGATTCAGATGAGAAAGAAAGATATAAAAATGAAAAGGAACTAGCAGATAAAATTAGGGAGTTATTTGATAGAAGAATTATAACTACAGAGGCGGTAGCTTATTTAAGAGGGAGATCTATAGTTAAAAATTGGATAATAATAGATGAAGCACAAAATATTACACCAAAACAAGTAAAAGCCATTATAACAAGAGTTGGATCTGGTACAAAGCTTATACTTATTGGTGATCCTGATCAAATAGACCAACCTTTTCTTGATTCTAGATCAAATGGATTATGTTATGCATCTGAAAAAATGAAGGGAAGTAATTTGTGTTATCAAGTTACATTAAAGTATGATGAATGTGAAAGATCACCATTAGCATATGAAGCATCTAAAAGATTATAGTTGTTATTATATAAAAAAACTGCTTAGCAGTTTTTTTATATTGTGAATATATGGAAACTATTTTAGTTATAATTGTAAATAAAGAGAATTTAATTCTTAGTAACAAAGTTTTATACTCATTTATAATTATTTCTATTTAAAAAATATAGCATTTATTGTACAATATTGAGAGATGTAATTTTAGAAAGGAAAGGTTTAATGTATGAACAAAAGAAAAACCAATGGTAAAAAAAATAAATCCATTTGGAAACTTATTTTAGGTTTTTTAATATTTGAATTGATATTTACTGGAGTAACTGCTCCTCTTTTAATATTTTATGGACCATTTCAAAATGTAAAAAAGACGGTAGTAACCTCTGCTATGACAACTCTTAGTCATCAATATATTGCTAAATGGTTTTTATCTACTGAAGAAATAAATAAAATTTTAGGTGAAAATTCTATTGATAATATTCAACAGGATAACGTGTCACCAGTAAAATTTGAAAATAAGCATGATAGTAATATAGAAAGAGAAGAAATTAGTGATGGAAGAAAGTTCAAAGGATATATGCTTATTATCCATGATCCTACAAGAGTAAAGGTAGGATATAGTAAAAAACTGGGCGTGGCAGGAGAATTAACTAGCCAGATTGCAAAGGATAATGGAGCTGTAGCTGCAATTAATGGCGGTGGATTCACCGATAGTTCATCAGGGGACAGCAAATATACAGGTACTGGCGGAAAACCTGTTGGAATATTAATGAGCAATGGAAAAATAGTGTATAATGATGTAACAGATGAAGATAGTAAAGTAGATGTAATGGCTATAACTAAAAAAGGAATGCTTTTAGTAGGTTCTCACAGTGTAACAGAAATGAAAGAACAAGGTGTTACAGAAGCTATCTCTTTTGGACCTGCCATAGTTGTAAACGGTAGAGGCACTATAAGGTCGGGTGATGGTGGATGGGGAATAGCTCCAAGAACTGCTATAGGACAGAGAAATGATGGAGCTATACTATTTTTAGTCATAGATGGAAGACAAACTAAGAGTGTAGGTGCAACTTTAAAAGATGTTCAGAATATAATGCTTCAATATGGTGCTATAAATGCTACAAACCTAGATGGAGGGTCTTCATCAACTATGTATCATGAAGGAGACATAATAAACAATCCATGTGATCCTCTAGGAGAAAGATCTGTACCATCAGCTGTTTATGTTAAACCTTAGGCGTCTTCAAATTTGAATTGTTATTTATTTTCAGATGCCTTAAGCACATTAGATAAGTATTAGAAGGAGAGTACACAATGAAAATTTTCATGAGAATTATTATATGGGTAATGATATCATTGACGGTACAGTTTGCAGGACTTTTCTATGCTAATAATTATTTATTAGCTTCAGATGACACGTCTATAAAAACTAAAAAAGTAGTAAAAAGCGATCCTAAGAAAGCAGATGCTCAAATTAACATACCAGATAATGCGAAGCATATAAATGTTTCTTTTGATGCAAAATTTTTAGCTTACTATGATAGTGATGTATTGAAAGTAGTAAATACAAAAACCGGAGATGAAAAAAAAGTAGAATTCGGAGAGGGAGTACAAGTCTCTTTTTATAAATGGCTTCCTGACAGAAATAGAATGCTTATAGCTGAAAAGGAAACTTCAAATCAAGCATCAAATTTCAAGCTAGCTTATTATGATGTGGATAAAGATGTAAAAGAAGATATTAAGGAATTAGATTGGGCGGATAAAAAATCTGAAGTAGAAGATATACAGGCATCACCACTTACCAATGTAATATATGTAAAGGTAGCTAGTAGTGGAAAAAGAAGTAATATATATTGGATTAATATAATGAAAGAGATGAAAAAGGTTGATACTAGAAGTTATCAAATAGGAAAAATAAGGATAATTCCTCATGAGGATAAACTTATATATGAAGATTTAACTCATCATAGAATATATACAACAGGTCAAGATGAACCTTTAGCTATAAATGGAGTAAACAATCCAAGCTTGCTAGGTGTAGATGATAATGATAATGTGTATATAGGTGAAACTGAAAGTGATAAGGTTACTAAAATATTTCATGGAAGTATAAAAGAAGGAAAAAATTCTTTAGAAACTATAAATTTAGGTGTTGCTGTGGATAAAAATGACATACTTATAACTAACCAAGGAAAAGTGTATATAAATGATAATTTTAAAGGTACTGTAAAAGAATTTGGAAATGGGAAAGAATATAAATACTCTGGCTCTTTTGTTCAGATGTATAATGGAGGAGTTATATCTGTAAGTGATGGAAAACTTGTAAAGACGCTATTTAATTAAAAAATAGCATAATCAACAGAAGGGATGATTGTATTTGGATAATTGGCTGTTACAGAAAATTCTTATAATTCCAGCAATACTTATAGGACTTACATTCCATGAGTATGCGCATGCAATGGTAGCAGATAAACTTGGAGATAAAACACCAAAATTTCAAGGTAGACTTACTTTAAATCCATTTGTACACATAGATATAATGGGATTTATAATGATACTACTAGTAGGTTTTGGATGGGCAAAGCCTGTAGAAACAAATCCATCAGCGTACAAAAATAGACATAAAGATGATTTGAAGGTGTCTGCAGCAGGTCCTATTGCTAATTTAATAGTAGCTTTTATAGGGGCTATATGTTTAGCTCTTATATATAAACTTGGGTTATCTGCATTAAATAGTGCACCAGCATTATATACCGTGCTTATAAACATATTTTCAGCTATAATTAGCATAAACTGTATGCTTTTTGTATTTAATCTTATACCAATACCAGGACTTGATGGATTTCATATTTTAAGAAATTTATTTCCATCTACTTATTATAAAATATCGGATACATTGTATAGATATCAAATTATTATACTATTGGTATTTATAGCAACTCCAATAGCAAGATATGTAGTTGGAATTCCATCTATATTTTTGTATAATACGTTTATGAAAATTGTTAATATTATAATATAAGCTTATAAGAAAGATAATGTTAGTTATGCTGCATTATCTTTTTTTATTTTTAAAAATTTTTATTTAATAATTATTAAGTTTTTATAATGATAAAAAATAACCTTAATTTATCATTATGAAACAAATAATGAATCAATTTGATAAAATATCAATTTAAATACACGAAAAGACAATAGTTTACAATTTGGTACAAAAATTGCTGTAAAAATTAGAAGGAAAACATTTGGCAAAGTATATAATAAAGGGAATGCTGTACCTAATTCCTATATTAATAGGAGTTTCCGTAATAAGTTTTGGATTAAGCCAGATATCAAAAGGAGATTTAGTAGGAATCATATTAAGAGAAAAAGAAATAGAGCCAACGAAATAATATGTGCAAGAATTAAGAAGCGAATTCAAAGTATATATTCCAGTTCACAAAGAATATATAAGGTGGTTTGGAGGTGTTTTGAAGGGGAATTTAGGTTATTCATACCGCACAAGAAAACCTATTTTCGAAGAAATTTTATCTAGACTACATGCTGCTATGGAATTAGCTTCTTTTTCTTTTATATTTATGGATATTTTTTAGACCATTCAAATCAAAACCACTCAAACATCGTCTAACGGCGTCAATGAGTGACATTTTAGTCTTTTTAGGTAATACTTTTTTAAGTTTGCCTCTTTTTTACGCTAATGATCTAATCTATTAAAACTTCTTATTTGAAGCATAAACCCAAACAATACTACAAAAATAATTGTTGAATGTAGAAAATCTATGTGCAGAGCCAGGAACAAAGGTGAAGGGTTATAAATATTAAAAGGTAGTATATTTCTTTTATATACAATTGACAATAAGGATTTTAAAATGCATAATTATTTTGTAGAAAATATAAAGATAGATTAAATGTATTAGTAAATCAGGAGGAAAGTTTATGAGACTAAGGAAAAAATGGTGGGCAAGACCAGAGATGGAGGAAAGCCCTCTAACGATAGTAAAACCACAGGAATATAAAGGTAAATGGCACGAGGAATTTAAAAATGAAAACCCTATATATTTAGAGTTGGGGTGTGGAAGAGGACGATTTTTATGTGAACATACACAGCAAAATCCTAATATTAATTATATAGGGATGGACTTAAAGGATGAAGTATTAGTGTATGCTTTACAAAAATTAATTGAAGCAGAACTTACAAATGTAAGAGTTGTTCCAACTAATATAGTAAATATTTCAGAAATGTTTGAAGTAGATGAAGTAAGTAGAATATATATAAACTTCTGTAATCCATGGCCAAAGGACAGACATAATAAGAGAAGACTTACTCATACAAGATTTTTGAATCAATACAAGCAATTTTTGAAACCTGAAAGTGAAATATGGTTTAAAACTGATGATACAGATTTATTTGAAGCTTCTCAAATATACTTTAAAGAGAATGGTTTTAATATTGAGTATTTAACTTATGATCTTCACAATAGTAATTTCCAAGGAAATGTAGTTACGGAGTATGAAGCGAAATTTACTTCTTTAGGAATGAAGACTATGTTTTTATTGGCAAAGTTAGTGTAACCAACAAATAAACTTTTGAAAATCAAAATAAACTCTTCAAAATATAAATAAAGTTTTTAACGAAAACATCCATATTAGAACCAAAGGCTGGTTTCTAGTGTGGATGTTTTTATTATGAATACTACTTGACATTACGTAGTAGTAGAGATACTATATAATTAGTAACTATTACGTAATACAAAGTAGGTGATTTATTGGCTAATGATACTCAAATATTAAAAGGATTGCTTGAGGGATGTATTCTCAAAATAGTAAATAAAAATGAAACATATGGTTATGAAATATGTGAAAAATTAATAGATTATGGTTTTGAAGCTATTTCAGAGAGTAGTGTATATCCTATACTTATAAGATTAGAAAAGAAAAAGTTACTATATTCTATTATGAAAAAGTCGCCTTTAGGACCAATGAGAAAGTATTATTATCTCACAAAAGAAGGGGATGAAGAATTAAAAGGATTTATATCATCTTGGAATAAAATTAAAAGAAATATTGATAATGTATTGGAGGAGTAAGTAATGTTTTTAGAACTTCAATTAAGAAAAATTAGATTAAAAGAGCAAAGAAAATTAAGTGAAAAGAATTTATGCCTATACAAGAATATAACTTCTTATATTAAAGATAGTAGTTTAACTGGAAATGAGAAGGAAGAGGTTCTACAACAGATTATGGATATGATGTTACAGGCAGAACAGGAGAATAAATGCATTGATTTATTTATCGGGAATGATTATGAAGTATTTTGCAAATTAATTATTGAAGAATTTAACAATAGTAGAAATATGGCTTATAAAATGCTTAATTATATACAAAAGTACTTAGTATGGATGATGTTAACTTTAATGATGATGGCGGTAGGCAATCTTATTAAAAATTATTCTGGTCCATTAAGTATTACAGTAGATCAGTTTATACTTGCAAGTGTAGTTTCTTTATTCATTCTTCCTTTTTTTAAGAATAAAAATCAAGAATCAGTATATATTCCTATAAATGAAAAGATTAACTTTAAAATTAATATGGTTAGCAGAAATCATCCTTTTTTTATTGTGCTATTAATTATATTTCTTATTAGATTTACAATTATTAAAATGATTGATTCAGAGATTTTAAATTATAATTTTACTTTTTATAAAAATATCTATATTATATTATTTATGTTCATAATAATCGGGTTAATAGAAATATATAAAAGGGTTTACAATAGGGAATAAGAAGTAGTTAATTTAGAAATAGGAGAGATAGACGAATGATATTTGTAATTGAATTGTTAATCAGAACTTGTATAGAAACAGTATATCTTACAGGAATGATTATTTTAGTTGGATTATTTCTTGGACTATTACGAAATAATTCTATAAGAAATTTTCAGAGAGGCTTTGGTAGTAAAGCACTAATGGTAACAGGGCTTATAGGTGTTCCAATACATGAATTGAGTCATGCTATTATTGCTTTATTATTTGGACATAAAATCACTAAGATAAAATTATTGCAAAAACCAGATGAAAATGGTGTAATGGGATACGTACAACATAGTTATAATAAACGCAGCATTTATCAGCAGATGGGAAATTTTTTTATAGGTATAGCACCTATATTTGGAGGAGTTTTTTCTGTTATTGCTTTAATGAGGTTTATAATACCACAAGCCTATGACAGATTTATTAGCATATTAGTAAGAAGTTTGCATGTTACAGTGTTAAATAAAAGTGCAATCGAAGGAATAATGAATTCTTATGTAGGTTTGCTAAAAGTGATTTTCTCGTTGAAGAACTTTGAAAATCCATATTTTTATATATTTCTATTTGTAGCAATATGTATATCATCTCACATATCATTAAGTTCTGCAGACATAAAAGGAGCTTCGAGAGGGTTGTGGGTTATATTTATAATATTATTTATACTTAATGCTTTGAATTTATCAAAATACATATTATCTCTTGATTTAATAAAGTATAATATTTTAATAACAGGATTCCTAATTATATCTGTAATACTTTCTGTAATAACATTCTTAATAAGCTTAATTTTTATTAATATAAGATGGAAATAAGGGGAGGGCTTACACCTACTTAATAGTCAAAATTTGTTTAATTAACAAGCCTGTTTTTCATTACTGAAACAAGGCTTTGTCTGCTTTTTAAAAATTATCCAACTTATGTTTAGGCACTATTTTTAGTAATAATCTAAATAATATTTTTGTATTTGATATGTGTTTGTAAAAAAGGGAATTGTTATAAATACTTGAAAATTTTATAGAAAAATTTTATTAAAAGTAGTATAATACAAAGTTGTAACAAATTTAAGGAGTGATAAGCTATGTTTAATACGTTAAAAAAAAGAATTAATATTGGATTTATTGCAGTAACCCTCTTATGTATTGTATCTATAACTGCATTATCTATATATCAGATGATACAAATAGGTAAAAATCAAATGAAGAATGATGGAATAACTATTGTATCAGCAGTGCAAGCTAATATAAGCAGTGTTAGTACAAGCAAGGATTTAGACAAAATTACTAAGGAATTCAAAGTTATAAAAAATGAAAGTAAGGGCATAGTATATATTTCTGCAATGGATAATAACGGTAAGGTGATAGCGCATGATGATGAAAGTACAATAGGAAAAAACTCAGATAGGAGCAAATTTACTAAAGTTTTCGATGAAGGAAAGATAGATGGGTTTATGTTTGAAAGGCCTACAAAGGAGATCGTTTATAATGTATCTGCACCTATAAAGGAAAATGGAAAGATAATAGGAGCGGTTTCAGTGGGAATATCTCTGGACTCAATGAATGAAATTACGAAAAAAGGCACTTGGATATTAATTATTATATCTCTTGTAATATTGGCTATAGCTGTAGGTGTAGGATCAATTATAGCAATTAATATTTCAAAACCCTTAACAGCTATACAAAATAAAATGAAAAAGCTTACTGAGGGAGACTTTACTGTAAACTTTCATGCTAAATCTAACGATGAAATAGGGCAACTCATGACCACATTGGGTTTTGTAGTAAACCAGGTGAGAGAAATTATGGTAAAAATAAAGGTGGCTGTAGAAAACTTAGATAGTATGTCTTCAATTCTTTCTTCCTCTAGTGAAGAAGTAGCAGCATCAAGTGAAGAAGTTGCAAATTCAATAATGGAAGTAAGTAGTTCAACTACAAATCAAAGTGAACATATAGGGAATATGACAGAGTCCCTAGAGCATTTTGCAAAATCACTAGATATAATAGATGATAAGTTAAAAAATGTATCAGAAAGAACTGAAAAAATTAAAAGTTCTGCAGATCAAGGTTCTTTAGAATTAGAAGAGCTTACAAAATCAATTGATGATACAAAAAGAGAATTTTCAGATACGGAAAAAAGAATTGCTTCTTTAAATGAAAATGTAAGTAAAATATCAGAAATAACAGATGTAATAAATGCAGTGGCGGAGCAAACAAATCTTCTTGCTTTAAATGCGGCTATTGAAGCGGCACGAGCAGGAGAATCTGGAAGAGGATTTTCAGTTGTAGCAGAAGAAATAAGAAAGTTAGCAGAACAGGTTTTAGAATCTTCAAAAAGCATAAATAATCTTATTAATACAGTTACAATCAATACGGAAGATGTTTCTAGTATGACAAAAGAAGTATCTAATAAAATGCAAAATCAAGTAAAATCAGTGGAAGGGACAGTTGAATCCTTTAATTATATATTAGCACAAATAGAAGCTATACTACCACAGGTCGATAATGTTTATGAGGCCCTTGATAATTCAGTAGAAGAAAAGAATAGAATTTTAGAAAAATCAAGGCTCATTGCAGAATCATCAGAGGCAATAACGGCATCTTCACAGGAAATAAGTGCTGCTATTCAGGAACAAAGTTCAACTACCGAGGAGTTATCTTCTTCTGCTGAGGAACTTAAAAATACAGCAGATCGTTTATCAGAAGGGTTAGAAAGATTTAAAGTGTAAAGTTAAGAGATAGGAGAGATAAAAATGGCAGAATTTAAATTTGATATTAAAAAGAGTTTAGGCACTATATCAGAAAGTGCAAAGGGGTGGAAAAGAGAAGTTAATGTAATGACTTGGAACAATAAAAAGGCAAAGGTAGATATTCGTGAATGGGATGAAAAGCATGAGAAAATGGGAAAGGGTATTACACTAAATAAAGAGGAATTAAAACAGTTAAAGGATATTTTAAATCAAGTTGATATTGATGAATTAGACATAGAATAAATGGTTATTGATGACTGCTGGAATTTTTTCAGCAGTCATTTGATTTTATTGTAAGTAATTTATACGATGTTACCACTCATCTGAAGCTTCATTACAGTGTTGTCAAAATGTTTCCTATAGGTGTGTGCTAATATTTATTAAGCATCCTCCAAGCTGTTTTATCTATCCTTCTGTCTTTAATAAAAGTAGTACCATTAATGAAAATACTTTTATAATCTCCAAAAACACTAGGTGGAATAACTATATGAATTATATTGCCCTTTGTTTCGGCGGTAACACCTTTAATATTCATAATGGATTCCTTTGAAACGTGGTTTGGAATAAGTTTACCTTCTAATTGTTCAATATTTAATCTGGATATTTTATTTCCATTAAAAAATATTAAATTTATATTGTACGTCGTATCTTCGTCAATGTTGCCATCGGTTTGTAGAAATACATGGAGATTATTGCTTTTGGATGCTTCAGTGTATATTTTAGATATGTCAGCACTTCTACTTATTTCAAGGGTTAGAGCGTCTTGAAGAGGGTCAGTAATAACTTTATTTGAATTATCAGGAGTAACATCCTTGTCATCTTTTTTATTTGACATCAGTATTAAGTCATCATACTCTCCAAATAGTTCATTTTTCCTTTCAAAGGCTGACATTAAAATGCCTAATGTTTTTAATTGGGTTTTATAAACGTGTATGGAGGATACTTTTTCCTCCATATCGCTTTTGTTTAAGTTTAGTGAAGACCAGATTGTTCCAGTATTTATAAGCTTAGATGGAGGAACTAGATACATTGTTGTATCTTTTTTCATGGGAGTAGGCCAATCACCCCTATGCACAAGGTATAAAAGTTGTTTTTCAGGTTTATAGTTTAATTTTTCTAGTGTATACTTTACCAACGCGTTTGTGGACCAATGATCTGGATGGCTATCATTTGGATGAGGCATTACAATATATGTTGGTTTATAATCCTCTATGGTTTTTGTTATGTCGGAAACCAGGTTCTCTCCAGTAAAAGCAGCCCCTTTTGTAAGGCTATTATTGTAGGGCGTTTTGTCTGTTTGAGTATAGCTACTATGGTAGGGATCGGTATTATCCCAATTTGAATTCCAAAGGGAAGAGATACCCCCATCAGGGTAGCCAAGAAAAATTATATTTTCATCAGAAAGGCCAAGCTTCGCAAGGGCATTAATTGATTCTTGCTGCCTTGCATAGCCAAATTTTACATAGTCCTTAGGCTTTGGATTAATATTGAAATAATCAAATTGTATAGCATTTTTGAAACCATCTCCATTTGTTATAAGAACTACTTTTACGTCACCGCCATTTTTAATTGTCTTCTTTATGAGTTCAGCAGAGCCAAGTACTTCATCATCGTTGTGAGGAGAAAAAACTAATACTTTTGAGTTTTTACCTGGAGCTTCAATGGTATTTAAATTAATTCTAACAAAATAATTTGAGAGAAATTCCCTTGAGAAAAATAGTCCTAGTGCTAATAAAAGAAATATTGATATTATTTTTAATAATTTTTTGAATTTTCTATTTAAATCCATATTTTATCCCCCACAATCTCTTACCAAAAAGTATAATACTGGAGTCATTTATTCCTCCCCAGAGTACAGAGTTGTTTTCATATATATTATGAAATATAGTATACAAGGTCTAGAATTATGGTGCGCAACTGCTAAGTAAATAATGCAGATATTTATAAATTTATAGTTCAGCCATTATATCATTGTGGTAGTGAGGTTCACTATGTGATATCTTTATTTTAATCTAATTTTAATATAATCTTTAATGCTTTTTAATTTAGTATATATAATATACAGATACAAAGAAATTTTAAAATTATAGAAGGAGGAATAAACAATGATAAATATTTTTCAAAAACTAAAAGAATTTTGCAAAGCATATAAAAAGAGAATAATAACTGTTATGACAGTTAGTGTTTTGACCATAATAATTATTATAGGATCAGTAGGAGGAGTACAATACTCACGTGCAAAATCTAATATGAAATACAACCAGGAGCAACTTCAAAAAATTGCTTTAGGAAAAGTACCAGGTGAAGTATTAAAAGTAGAAAAGGAATTAAACTTTGAAGACGCAGTTTTTGAATATGAGTTTAAAATTAAGGATAAGGATAGTATGCTTCAAGTAGTTAAGTTAGACTCTCAATATGCAGTAATATTAGGAGTGAATAATGAAAATCATATGAAAGAAAATAATGGAAATCATATGAAAAAAAATAAAGATAGGCAGGATAAATTTAATAGTAAACATGGGAAAGACTAATAAAATAGTATATAGTTAGTAGTAAATAGTGAGCTAGTAGCTCACTATTTTATTATGGAGGTGGTAAATTTGAAGGATTTTAAAATTCTTTTAGTCGAAGATGAAAAGCAAATGGCTATGTTTATTGAAATGGAGTTTATTCATGAAGGATACAAAGTTGATATAGCTTATGATGGAAGAGAAGCCTTGGAGAAAGCTGAAAGTATGGAATATCAGTTAATACTTCTTGATATTATGATACCAGGTTTAAATGGAATTGAGGTTTGTAGAAGAATTAGGCAATTTTCGTATGTACCTATAATAATGTTAACTGCAAAAAGTGATGTACTAGACAAAGTTTTAGGACTTGATGTTGGGGCTAACGATTATTTAACTAAACCTTTTGCAATAGAGGAATTACTGGCAAGAATACGAGTATATGAAAGAGATAAAGTATTGAAAAACAAGACTGATGAAATTAGAGTAAAAGATATTGTCATGGATAATAAAACACATCAGGTTTGGAGAGCCGGCATGGAAATTGAACTTACGAAAAAAGAATATAATCTTCTTGAAAAACTGTTAATTAATAAAAATATTGTGCTTACAAGAGAGCAGCTAATTGAAGATATATGGGGTTATGATTATGTAGGAGATACCAATGTGGTAGATGTATTTATAAGGTATTTACGAAGTAAAATTGATGATGGTTTTGAAGATAAGCTTATAAGCACCATAAGGGGTGTAGGATATGTTGTTAAGGATAATTAAGAATGATTTAAAGGTTATTAAAAGTGCAAAAATTTCTATAAAGCTCACCATAGTATATGCGTTTATGTTCTCATTAGTATTACTTTTGTTAAATGTATCAATTTTATATGGTGTAAAGTATTACCTGTATAATCAGACAAATAAACAGGTAGAGGATATACAAACTATAATATTAAATAAAATTACATCACAAAACCAGCAGTTAGATTTATCGGATAAGGAAATTTTTACGGATGTTCCTTCTAAAGAGAATATATCTATAAGAATAATACAGGAAGATGGAAAAATAATAAATTTATCAGAAAAATTTAATTATAATATTAAAGAGCCTCCTGAAAATGCAAAAAAATCAAAAAATAAAGAAAAACATTTGGAAGATAAAGAAAGGCATTTAGTTTATAAAAATATTAAGTTTGAAAGAAAAAAATATGGAACTGTATATATTAAAATAGTAAAAGATATGCATAATGAATATGATTTTATGAAAATATTATTTGAGGTTATGGCTGCAGCTGACTTTATAGGTATTATTGCCTCCATTATATTAGGTTATATGGTAAGCAAGAGAATGCTAAAGCCTATTGATTATATAACTAAAACTGCTGAAAATATAAGTATCAATAACTTAAAGGAAAGGATAGAGATAAAAGGTCCTGATGATGAGCTTAAAAGACTTGCTAGTACTTTTAATAATATGATAGATAGACTTCAAGAAGCTTTTAATAGACAGGCGCAATTTGTATCAGATGCTTCACATGAACTTAGAACTCCTATTACTGTTATCCAAGGATATGCTAACCTATTGGATAGGTGGGGAAAAGATGATAGAGGTGCCTTGGAAAAGTCAATTTATGCAATTAAATTAGAAGCTGCTAATATGGCTAATTTAATTGAAAAGTTACTGTTCCTTGCAAAAGGTGATAGCGGCACTGAAGTGATAGAAAAAAAAGAATTTTGGCTTAATGAATTAATTGATGAAGTAGTCAAAGAAAGTAGAATAATAGAACAAAATCACATAATATCCAGTGACCAAAATGATACTGTAAAAATTTTTGCAGATTATAAGATGATAAAGCAAATGCTAAGAATATTTATTGATAACAGCATAAAGTTTACTCAAGAGCATGGAAAGATAGATATAAGTTCAGAAATCCAGGACAAAATTGTAAAAATAACTGTTAGTGATACAGGTATTGGAATACCTAAAGATGAAATCAAAAATATATTTAATAGATTCTATATTGTAGATAAATCCAGATCTAAAGAAAAAGGTGGGACAGGACTTGGACTATCTATTGCCAAATGGATTACTGATATACACCAGGGAACTATAAATGTAGAAAGTGAAGAAGGTAAGGGCACAAAAGTAACTATTGATTTAAAGTTAAAAGCGTAATAAATGTTGTTTTATTTAAGTGAGAATATGAGTTATATATTCTCACTTAAATTTTGGGTAAATTCACAATAAATATATATAATTTTCAAGGTGAATTTAATAGTTTTTTAATCCAATTTTAATATTTTAAATAGATAATGTGTAGGAATAGATAAGTTTCACTACGTTAAATTTTAAAGTATAGAGAGGAAGGGTAAAAAATGAAGGAAATATCATTTGTTTTACAGTATATAAAGAAACCCAAAAATATAGGAGCTATATTACCAAGCTCAAAGTATCTTGCAAATAAAATGATTGAAGATATTGATTTTAAACAGACTAAATGTATTATTGAGTATGGACCTGGTACAGGAGTATTCACACAAAAGTTACTACAAAATAGAGATAAAAATACAATGATTATGATCTTTGAATATAATTACGAATTTTACAATTTACTAAAAGATAAGTTTAAACTTGAAGAAAATTTATTTATTATACATGATTCTTGTGAAAATGTTGATAAATACCTAATAAAATATGAAGTTAACTGTGTAGACTATATAATATCAGGAATTCCTATTGCAAGTTTGCCAGAGCAAGTTTCTGACGAAATATTGAAAAAAACAAAAAACATACTTAAAAAAGATGGAAAATTTATAACATTTCAATATACTTTGTTGAAGATGAAGTTTATAAAAAAGTATTTTAAATGTATCGATTTAAAAAGAGAATTTAGGAATATACCTCCAGCGTATATACTAAATTGTACAAACTGTAATTAGGCATATGAAAGAAAATAGTAAGTCAAAATTATAGCAGGAGTTATACTTGGTATACTGTGCTCAAAATTAATTTTTATAATTTTACAAGAAGGATATATAGAAAAAATTGCTATTTTTTATAAAAACATATCATAGAAAGGATAGTTGAAGATGAATATGGAACTTTTTAGATTAATAAATAATTTAGCAAATAAAAATAATGCTTTAGATAAGATAATGATTTTCTTTTCGAAAGATGTACCCTATATATTTATGGCAATCATTGCAATAGTATTTATTTTAGGAATTACTAAAAAGAATTCTGGTTATAGAAAAGTTGCTGTTAATACTTTTGTTATTACTGTAATAAATTTAATTTTAAGTTTTATTATTGGAGGTATATATTATGTGGATAGGCCCTTTGTTCATAATAAAGTAAATTTATTATATACTCATGCAAAAGATGCATCTTTCCCAAGCGATCATGCAATAGGGACAATGAGTATAGCATTAGGCCTTAAAAAATATAATAGGTCATTTAGTATAATACTAACAATAATATCAATTATTGTAGGATTTTCAAGGGTATATGTGGGACATCATTGTCCTATGGATGTTATTGGAGCATATATAATTGTTTTTGTAACAAGTCATGTTTATAATTTGAAATTAAGAAGTAAAGTAGAAAATTTATATGAAGTAGTTGAGAAGAAATTAGTAGCGAGATTTGGTTTTGAAGAATTATGCAACAAAATTTAGTAGTATCTAAAACAATTGATCATATATAACAAAGATTTAAGGTATGTAAAAAATATAACTAATAATATGTTAAATATTACATAATGTTAGAAGTATTTTAGCTATTAACAAAGTTAAATGGGTATACTTGTTATATGTGAGGTGAAGATTTTGCAGTTTATAATAGAATTATTTAATCATTATGGATATATTGTATTATTAATAGCTTTAATATTAGAATTGATAGCATTTCCTTTACCTGGGGAAGCTCTTATGACCTATTGTGGATATGTTATTTATGAGGGAAGAATGAGTTGGACTAATAGTATCTTAATTGCTGCACTTGGAGTATGTATAGGTATTACTTTATCTTATTTTATTGGAAAAATATTAGGATTAACTTTTTTCGAAAAGTATGGCCATTATATTCACATGGATAAAAATAGATTAGACAAGATATCAATATGGTTTGAAAGATACGGTAATAAACTATTAATTGTAGCATATTTTATTCCAGGCGTGAGGCATGTTACGGGTTATTTTTCAGGCATCACAGAGGTATCATATAAAAAATTTGCAGTTAATGCTTATATAGGAGCTTTTATATGGACTACTACTTTTATTTCATTAGGGAAAGTTCTTGGAGTTAACTGGGAAAGATATCATGGTTTATTTAAAAAATATTTGTTAATAGGAAGCTTAATTATTGCTGTAACTATAATCCTTATATATCTTTATAGGGCTTATAAACAAAGAATATTTGATTTTGTTTTAAGAATACTTGATAGCAGTTTAAAGATATTCCACTCTCTTGGAAGAATAAAAATTGTTATAGCTGGAATAGCAGTTTCTTTTTTAGTGTTTTCAGCTCTTGTAATTGGAATTATTGAAGATTATTTAGCACATGAGTTTGATGAGTTTGACCAAATGTTAAAATATCTAATAATACATATTTTTCATGCAGATTGGATTAATATTATGAATATATTTATAAGAATATCAAATATTTATGTGTTATTAATGATTGCAATTATTACAGCAATATGGATTATAGTCCATGGAATAAATAAGGTTCAGGAAATAAAATTCTTAGGTGTTTCTTTTCTGGGAGCAGAAGTCTTAGGAAATGTATTAAAAAATATTTTTCATAGATTAGGACCATCAGGAATGCTATATACATTTCCCAGTGTAGAGAGTTTAATGGCTGTGGTAGTGTATGGTTTTTTAGCCTATATAATATTAAGAAATAATAAAAATATTTGGATTAATTATGTAATTATAAGTATGTATTTAGGAATTTGTTTTCTCATTGGATTAAGCATGATTTATTTAAATTTGCAATATCCAAGTGATGTTGTAGCTGGGTATGAATTTGGAGTATTATGGCTTAGTTTGAGTATAATTTTATTGGAAGTTTACAGAGTCTTGCCTAAAATAACAGAATAACTTCTCATTTTCCTCTAAGGTTAACTTTTCAAACAGGGTAGAAAATATAGTTTCTATACTGTTGAATTTGCTTAGGTTTGTCAATTGAATCACCATTGTATTTTATATTAAATAGCCTTAAAAGCAGTAATTTCACCTAATAAAATTACTGCTTTATTTAGCTTATAAAAAATTCATAATAAAACTAGAGAAAATGGGCAAAATGTGGTCATAATATGAATTTATAAGCACGTAAAGATAGAAATTTGACAAGCTAAATAGAAAAACTTATACTGACAATGTGTGATAAATTTAGATAAAAATTTAATAATATATTGTTAGGTGAGGCTCCTATATTAGATATATGCTACTGCCCAAAAACATCGAAAGATGCCAATGGGTCAACAGGTACTACCGAATTAAGGTTTTACTTAATGTAGCTGAGTTTAGCTCAAAGCTATATAGTGCTAAAGCTCAACGAAGGATATTTGTAAGAATGTTCATTTATTCGTATTTGGAGTTTTAGGGCCTTTTTTAGGGCTTTTTTATTTTTTTGCTGTAAAAGCGCATATTCAAAAATAACTAGTCAGTATGTTGATATATTTGACCTCTTATTTTCTTTCATATGCCTAAAGTAATGAAAGGTGGCGGCAGTTATGGATACTGAGTATGGTGATAATTATTGATTAAATAATTAAGGAGTGATTAGAATGAAAGTAGAAAAGATAATGGTTAACAGAAAGTTTGGAGTTCTTGATGTAATTATATTTTTAGGACTTGCATCAATATTATACTTAGCAATTTCTCCAGGGATAAGAGGTAATGTAAATACTAGTGGGATACAGGTTTCAACAGATATAAGAAACCTTCCAGTATATGTTTTAAAATCAGTAGGTAGAATGACAGCAGCATATATTCTATCATTAGTATTTACATTAATATATGGATATATTGCTGCACATAATGAAAAAGCTGAAAAAATCATGATACCTATACTAGATATACTACAATCATTGCCAGTATTATCATTTTTACCAGCGGTGGTTTTAGGACTAATAGCATTATTTCCTAATAATAACGTAGGTTTGGAATTATCTTGTATTATATTAATATTTACTGGTCAGGCCTGGAATATGACTTTTAGTTTTTATCATTCTATAAAAATATTACCTAAGGATTTAAAAGAAGCGTCTGGTGTATTTGGATTAAATAAATGGCAGAACTTTAAAAAACTAGAGGTTCCATTTGCAGTTATTGGATTGGTTTGGAACAGCATGATGTCTTGGGCAGGTGGATGGTTCTTTCTTATGGCTTGTGAGATGTTTACATTAAAGGGTAAGGATTTTAGACTACTAGGAATTGGGTCTTTTTTACAAACTGCAGCGAATCAAGGGAATAATAGAGCATTAACATGGGGAATAGCCTCATTAATAATTGTTATTGTGCTGCTAGATCAACTGTTCTGGAAACCAGTAACTGTTTGGGCAGATAAGTTTAAGATAGAACTTACTGAATCAGGTGAAGCACCTCGTTCATTTATACTTACTCTTTTGAGAAGATCTGTAATTGTTGAATTTCTTCTTGAGAAAATATATGAACCTTTTGCAGAAAAACTAAATAATTCTATAGATAAATTTGTAGTAAAACTTTCTAATAAAGAAAAAACTAAAAGAAGAGGTATAGGACCTATATTTAAATGGGTAATTAGAATAATGGTTTGTGGACTGCTCTTATATTCAGGATTCAATGCATTTAAATTGTTAACACATCTTTCGAAAAATGAGTGGGGAAGAATACTTCCCGCTGCAGGTTATTCGTTTTTAAGAGTTGTCGCTGCCCAGATTATAGCTTTAATATGGACAGTACCTATAGGGGTAGCTATAGGTATGAATAAAAAAATTGCAAATATTCTACAGCCAATTATCCAGGTGGTAGCTTCAATCCCTGCAACTGCACTTTTCCCTGTTATATTAGTATTTTTTATGAATAAGCTTGGTGGATTAAATGTTGCATCTGTGCTTTTAATGCTAATGGGAACTCAGTGGTATATATTATTTAATGTAATTGCTGGAGCAATGGCTATACCAGAAGATTTAAAAGCAGCTGCACAGACTTTTGGACTAACGGGATGGAAAAAATGGAAAGTGCTTATTCTTCCTTCTATATTTCCGTATCTTTTAACTGGTATGGTAACAGCTACAGGTGGATGCTGGAATGCAAGTATTGTATCTGAGTATGTTAACTTTGGAGGAAAAACTGTATCTACTATAGGTCTTGGAGCTCTTATATCAGAAGCGACAGAAAAGGGAAACTATCCGCTGCTTTTAATAGGAACTTTAGTTATGTGTATTGTAGTAGTTGGGGTTAACAAAACCTTATGGAAGAGATTATATGCCATATCAGAAGAAAAATTTAAAATAGAACTATAAAGGGGTGGAAAACATGAAGAATTTAAAAGAATTTATAAAGGTTAAAGAAATCACAAAATATTTTGGTGGCTCAGATAAGCCTACTTTAGAAGATATAAATTTAACTATAAACGAAGGTGAATATATAGCTATACTAGGACCTTCAGGTTCGGGCAAATCAACACTTTTAAGAACTATAACTGGACTCATAAAACCAGATGGTGGAGAAGTAATTTTTGATGGAAAAAAGGTAACCGGAGTAAATCCATATGCTTCTATCGTTTTTCAAACCTTTGCACTATATCCGTGGCTTACTGTTCGTGAAAATGTTGAGCTAGGGCTTAAGGCTAAAGGGTTCCCTAAGGATTATACAAGGCGAAAAGCTGAAGAACTTATAAGCCTTATAGGTCTTGATGGATTTGAAGAAGCATATCCTAAGGAGCTTTCTGGTGGAATGAGACAAAGAGTAGGTTTTGCTAGAGCACTAGCAGTAGAACCAAAGCTTTTATGCTTAGATGAACCATTTTCAGCACTAGACTTCTTAACTGCAGAGAACTTAAGAACGGAATTGGTTGAGTTGTGGCAGGAGAAAAGAATGCCAATAAAAAGTATTATAATGATTACTCATGGTATTGAAGAAGCAGTACTAATGGCAGATAAGATTGTGATGCTTAGTAAAAGTCCTGCTCATATAGTTGCAGAGATAAATATAGATCTTCCACATCCAAGAAATAGAAAATCACCTGAATTTGAAAAAATAGTTGATAATGTTTATAAGTTATTAATCAAGGGTAAAATTGAGGATAACGAAGAAGAAAAGTTAAGTGAAAATATAAATTCAGGTAAAGAAAAAGGAGAAGGTGGAGAAAAGCCAGTTCAGATTCCAAATGCGCATGTAGGTGTAATGGCCGGCCTTCTCGAACTTATAGATGATAACGGAGGTAAGATGGACATATACCAATTAGGAGGAGATTTAATGATGGAAATAGATGATCTTCTTCCTAATATAGAAGCTATATCTATGCTTAACTTCGCAGAAATTAAAGAAGGGGATATTTTTATAACAGAGCTTGGAAGAGAATTTGTAGAATTAGACAAAGATGAAAGTAAAGAACTGTTCAAAAAACAGCTAGAAAATATATCTACTTTCCGACTTATAATGAATGTTTTAAATAATAAAAGAAATCATACCATGAAGGAAGAGTTCTTTAAAGAGTTATTTAATAAGCACTTTCCACAGCATCAAATGGAAGGAATAATGGATATTATAATAGACTGGGGCAGATATGCGGAACTGTTTAATTACGATCATGATTCTGAAGAACTTTATTTAGATACGGAAGAAAACCAAGAATAACAAAGTTAAAATAAGACAACTTTTTGCAAAACCTTAGATATAAGCTGAAGCTCTTTGTTTTAATTATGAAATTTATAAAAGCTATGGATAAGTTCGGCTAAGATTCATATGGTGTTCAAACTATATATTCAATACTTATCGTTTTATATCTGTATAAGAATGTATCATAAAATACTATAACTACTATCTAATTAACCACACTATATTCCTTTAATATTAAAATTACGCGTAATTTGTAATATACATTTATTAGACAACAAAAGTTATTAAATGGTTTTACATCCGCAGCCCTTTAATTTTTACTTATTAACTATTATAATTTAATAAGTAAAACAAAAGAATAAAGGAAAAAATTATTATTAAGCCGAACATATTCAATATAGAAAGTATAAAAATCCTGAGCAAAGGAATATAATTTGAGATAAGAAATGCATAAAATATTTATTTAACAGGTAAACAAATAAAAAAACATAAAATAGTAAATATATGGTTAGGGGGGAGAGTTATGCCAAGAAAAAATGGAGTGTACAAGTTTAATTGGAATGATTTGGGGGATATTCAACTTGGAAGACCTAACTTAGGAAATTTAACTAATGTAGCAGTATACAGACTAATGCAATATACAATGCGCAGTGTATTGGAAGAAGAATTAGGGTATGACCAAATGAAAAATATATTTTTTAAATCTGGAAAACTTGCTGGGCAAGAATATTGTAAAAACATTTTAGATATAACTTTGGATTCAGAAAAATTTATTGCAACACTTCATTCATCACTAAAAGAACTCGGAATAGGTATTCTTTATATTGAAAATTTTGATAGAGGTAAACTTAGTTTTGTTTTAACAGTTTCTGAGGATTTAGATTGTTCAGGGCTGCCAGTGTATGGAGTAAGTGTATGTGATTATGATGAAGGATTTCTTACAGGTATATTTGAAACTTATTATGGAATAGAATTTCAAGTTAAAGAAATTGATTGTTGGGCTACTGGGGAAAGAACATGTAGATTTTCAATTGATAAAATAAGTGGATAGTGGAGCGTAAATATGAATGAAAAGGATAAGAAATTATTAGTTAGCATAACGAATTCAATAAATGAATTCATAGAAGGAAAAATAAATATACATAGAATTAATGATGAAAAAATTAATATTGATGAAATAGAGAGTTTTGAAATAAGACAATTATATGAAACAGTAGAAAAATTTTTTGAATATTTTCAAGATGGACATCAATTTATTAATCATCTTTCGGCAGGAGAATTGGACTATTATCCTCCTTCAAAAAATCAGATGATTGTTCCATTTAAACAATTACATTCAAATTTAAGACATTTAATATGGCAAATAAAAGAAGTGTCTAAAGGAGATTATAACCAAGAAGTAAGTTTTTTGGGGGATTTTTCTGAAGGGTTTAATTTAATGATTAAAGCATTAAAAGAAAGAGATGAAAATTTAAAATCTGCTAAACAAGAAATAGAAAAAATAAATAAAGAATTAGTAGAGAAAAACTTAATGCTTTTAGAAATAAATAATAGGCTTGGAGAGAAATCAATAAAAGATGGACTAACTAGTTTATATAATTATCAGTACACAATAGATTCGCTTCAAAGTGAAATAAGAAAAGCAAGAATGCATGATGAAAGTTTAAGCATTATCATGGCTGATATAGACTATTTTAAGCGAGTTAATGATACTTATGGACATCAAGTCGGGGATATTGTACTTAGTAGTATTTCAAAAATATTAAAAGATAATTTAAGAAGCCATGATGTAATAGGAAGAGTTGGGGGAGAAGAATTTCTAATGATTTTGCCACAAACAGATGTAAAAGCAGCTTTTTCTATTGCTGAAAGAATCAGAATAAATATAGAAAATAAAAAGTTTGAAAATCATAGTTTAAATGTTACTGCAAGTTTTGGTGTTGTAGAATTTTGTGGAGAGGACTCAAAAGCAGTAATTAGTAAAGTAGATAGTTTACTTTATAAAGCAAAGGAAAATGGGAGAAATAGAATAGAAAAATAAGCATAAAAAGGCTGTGGGGAATAAATTATTAAGTAAACTAGAAAACCTGTAGAATAAAAATATCAGAAGAGATTAAAGTTCTTCTGATATTTTTGTTTTAAGTTTGTTATTGTACATTAAATTTTTTAGCAAATTTAACAGGAACATAGGAAAGCTTTGCTTGTCTAAGGCCTTCAATTCCTAAATCTTGCTCACGGTTTATAAAAGGAACTTCAGTAAAATAACTTTCTATAAATGTTTTGTTTAAAAAATTATAAAGACCTCTTATATCTGAATCGGCTTTTTCTATGTGAATTATAGCCATATCTTTATTTACTTTTTCACCTATAGTAAAGGCACAAATCTTATCATTTACATAAACAACCATACCTATGAAGTCCAATCCACAACTGTTTTTTAATAGCTCTTCAATGGATTTTAGCTCATGCAGAAGATAGCCTTTACATATATTTTTGCTGCACCATTCACGAGCAGCTTTTATGCAAGGCTGTATTAATTCTCTAGTAATTTGTGCAGTTTTATAATTATAATGTTTTACAAAATAATTATAGTGATTTTTTTTCTTATGAAGTTTACTACCTGAAAGGTTTATAAGTTTTTCACTTTCATATACATAGTCAAAATTATCTCTATCTTCTTCTATTACAAATAAATCTCCGAAAGTATCTAAAAGGTCATTTATAAAGCATTGTTCTGCATCTTTAAAAATATAGTTAAGGTCATACAAACTTTTATGCTCTATTAAAAAATTAACTATATCTTTTAAATTTTCCTTTTTATAACCTATAGGTTGCATAAAATGATAGCTTCCATCGAAATCCATCTTTTTTATTATCAATACATCATTATAAAGTGCATATTGTATGTCACAGGCATTTCTCCATATAAAAAGATTTGTAAATGAATATTCACAGCTTTCAAATAAATATGGTTTTAAATATTTATCAAAAAGATCCTTATCATTTAATGTTAAGGGTTTAAAATTAAGCATACATTACATCCTTTCTGCAAAATAAATACTAAATAATACTAACTATTAGTTGATTATATGAATATTATAGTATAAAAGTATAAATTTCGAAACACTAATTTTATAATATTTTAAATTAAGCATCCAAAAGAAAATAACAAGTCAAAAATTCTCAGAATACTGACTAGTTATTTTTTGAAGATGCCTTACTTAGAATTTATGATGCCTTATGTAATTTTATCGTTAAGAAAGTTAAATGTAAGTTAGGTACTATTAAAATTAAGTTAAACTATCTGCCTGTTAATATTACTATAACCTTTTAATAGTAAAATAATTAATGAAATTACTAGGTTATTATGAATATTTTGGGGGGATTAAAATGAAAAAATTCATAGGTAAAATTAAGCTAACCAATGTAATAAAAGATGAAAAGTTAAATATTCTAAATAGTGTAGGAGCAAAGATAATGCTGCAAATAACTACTTTACTTATAGTTGTATGTGGAGTTTTAGGATCGGTTTCGTATTACAGCTCATATAAAGCATTGGGAGATATTATTAAATCATCTTTAGAGTCTAGAGCTGTTGAAGGGGCTAATTTAGTAAATGCAACTCTAGAACAAGATATTAAGGCTATGGTTGAAGTAGCTGCTAGACCAGAAATTAAATCAATGAATCTAATCACTCAAACACCTGTACTCTTGTCAGAAGCTAAAAACTTAGATTACATAAGTTTAAATATAGTAGATTTAAAAGGCGAAATACATTTTCCAAATGGAGGCAGGTCTCAAATAGACATTTCAACGGATTTACTTAGTACAAGATATTTAAAGAAAGCTTTAGAAGGAAAATCATCCATATCGGATCCTGTTACTAATACAGAAGGAGAACAAATTATAGCTATAGCAGTACCCATAAAAGATGCAGATGGGAAAATAATTGGAGTTTTACTTTCTAATATGACTACTAATAAACTAAATGGAATAGTTCAAAAAACGAAAGCAGGTACAAGTGGATATAGTTTTATAATAAATAAAGAAGGTACCAAAGTTGCACATAAGGATTTAAAGCTAATTTTAAATAGAGATAATACTCTTAAAAATGTAAAAAAAGATGTAACTTTAACAAAATTATCAGAATTAGAAAGAAAGATGATAAAAGGAGAAAAAGGATCTGGATATTATACTAAAGATGGGATAGAAATGTTTATGTCATATGCACCAATACCAAACACAGAATGGTCTATGGCGTTAACTATGGCAAAGGATGAAATATTTAATCAAGCAGATAAATTGAAATATAAGTTTATATTTATAACTGTTTTGTTTATATTAATAGGTATGAGTATAGGATTTATAATATCAAATTCTATACGAAGACCATTGCTTAAAATAAAAAAATATGCAGAAGAGTTGTCAGAGTGCAATTTATCTCATAGGATTCATATAAAAATGAAAGATGAGTTTGGTCAAACAGCTAATGCATTAAATGCAGCTATAAATAGTATTGAAAATGTTATATGTTCTGTAAAAACAGATAGTAAAAAAACGTTGGGATGTACTAATGATATAAGCAATATGTTTAAAACAGTTCATCAGCGTGTTGAAAACATTTCGTACACCTCAGATAGAATTTCTTCCAGCATGCAAGAAGCTTCTGCATATATAGAGGAAGTAACTTCTAAGGCATTAAATGTAAAAAGGGAAATAAATAATACTGTGGAAGAAGCAAAACAGGGTCTAGAATTGGCAAATAAAATAAGAGACAAAGCTAGCTTAATAAAAAGCCAAACAGAAAATTCTAGAGCCAAAATGAGAGATACTTATTTTAAATCAAGAGAAAAATTAAATAGTGCATTGCAAGGTACAAAAGTGGTTAAAAAAGTAGCTATAATGGCAGAAGTAATAAAAGATATATCTAAAAAAACAAATTTATTGGCACTAAATGCTGCAATTGAAGCTGCAAGAGCAGGGGAACAAGGAAAGGGATTTTCAGTAGTTGCAGATGAAGTAAGAAAACTAGCAGAGCAATCGTCTAGTGTAGTAGAGGATATACAAAAAAATGTAAAATCTGTTTTGTCTGCAGTAGAAAAACTTTCGGATTCTGCTGAGTATATCTTGAAAATTATGGACAAGGAAGTACTAAGAGATTACGAGAAAGTTATAATTATAAGTGAAGATTATAAGAATGATGGAAATACATTTCAAAGAATAATAGAAGAATTTAGTACACTATCTGAAAATGTTTATATATCCATAGAGGAAATAGCGGGAAATATGAAAGTATTAACAGAATCTATAAATCAATGTGCAGTATCATCTATAGATATTGCTCATAACATAGGTGAGGTAAGTGAAGAAAATGAGAACATATCTATTAAGTCAACTAAAAATTCAGAAGAGGCAGAAGTATTACTGCAGCAGGTAAATGAGTTTAAAATAAAAGTATGTGAAGAAATTCAATAGTGATATAATAAATTATAAGATTAAATGTAATTAACTAAAGGAGTGGAAATTTCAAGGTGGAAAGTTTAATAGGAAAAATAGCGATAGTTACAGGGGCATCAAGAGGAATTGGAAGATGTATAGCATTAGAATTAGCTAAGGCTGGAGCCACTGTAGTAGTAAATTACAAAAAAAATGAAGAAGAAGCGATAAATACTCTAAAATTAATAAACAACATAGGTAAATTTGGAATAATTGTTAAAGCTGATGTGAGCATATACAAAGAAGCCAAAATGCTTGTAGATAAAACCGTAGAAAACTTTGGTAAGGTGGATATATTAGTTAATAATGCAGGAATCTCACATATAGGACTTTTTATGGATATGTATGAAAAGCAATGGCAAGAAATTATTAATGTTAACTTAAATGGAGTTATTAATTGTTCACATAGTATACTTCCATATATGACAAGCCAAAAAAGTGGAGCTATAGTAAATATATCATCTATGTGGGGAAATGTTGGGGCCTCCTGTGAAGCAATATACTCTGCTTCAAAAGGAGCTGTAAATTTATTTGCAAAGGCATTAGCTAAAGAAATGGCACCTTCAAATATAAGAATAAATTCTATAGCACCAGGAGTTATAAATACAGAAATGAATAATTGCTTAAGTGAAGAAGAAAAAGAGGAGCTAAAACAGGAGATTCCTATGTGTAAATTTGGTGAAGGTGAAGACATAGGAAAGGCTGTGGTATTTTTATGTAGTGATTCTGCTAGATACATTACAGCACAAACAATAACTATAGACGGAGGCATGAATTAGAAAAAAACTTATAGGACATCTCTTAAAGCTTATTTAATTTAAAAACAGCAAAAAATTCATCGGGTAAAGAAATTACAAACAAATTATAAACATATTACAAACAAACTATCCACAGAGTTATCCACAGAATGTGAATAACTATTAGAATAATATAAAAATTTATTAAATAATGATTATTCTAAAAATAAATAAATTTTAATAAAAATGTAAAATTATAATAAAAGTAGACGATAAATAAGAGTACATATGTAATAAACAGAGTTTTAGGTTTCAGGTGGTGTTTTAGAGTCGGTAGCCATTGAATAAATATATTATATATGTAAAATAGTAACGGTGATATGAGAGATGGTAAATATGAATAAAGTAATAATATTAGATGACATGGCTTATGTAAGATATAGGGTGAAGCAATTATTAGAAGGAGAAGGAATAGAAGTTTATGAATCCTCCACAGCCTTTGATTTTTTTAATAAGCTCTATGATAAAAAGGATGAGATAAACCTAATAATTTTAGAGGTAGGATTGAGTAGTGAGGATGGATTAGAAGTTTTAAAGAAAATTAAAGGTAGAGATTTAAAGATACCAATAATGATATTAACTAAAATGAATGGAAGAGCTGATTTTATAAAATGTATAAAAGAAGGGACATCTGAATATATTTTAAAACCATTTAATAATAAAGTGCTTTTAGAAAGAATAGGAAAATTAATTAAGTCCTATAAAGAAGATGCTAATCCTGGAGAAGTAATTTATTTAAATTTCCAAGAATACATGGTAAAGCAAATAAAAAAAGCAAAAGAACAGAGGACGAAAGTTTCATTTATGATGGTAAGTTTAATAAAATCTAAGTTAACTTCAGAAGGGGAAAAAATCGATGTTAAAGATGCATATCTATTTTTAACTGATTTATTATATGAAAAGTTAAAAGATTTATTTAAAGTACCAGATTTATTTGTAAAATATGGTTTTTCTACCTTCATTGGGGTACTTCCAAACTACAATGATAATGATATAATGGAAACAAATAAAAAAATACAGGAAAAGTATAAGGAACTTAAAATCAAGGATAACAGATATAAAGATTATGCTTTAGAGTGTGTTTTTGCCACTTATCCTGAAGATGGAGAGGAAAAACAAGAATTATTAGATAGTTTAACAGAGAAGATGAAAGAAAAAATTGATAATAGTATAAAATAGACATTATACTGTATGTAAATATTAGTGGTAGGTATAACTACTAATATTTACATACAGTAACTGAGAAATACATAACCTCTCCATATTTACAAAAAAATAATTATAGCAACAGACTAGCTTTTTTGTAAGATTTGTTTTATTATTATGACATAATTGTCTGATAAATAAGATTATTGAAAAAGGAGATGGAATTATGATATATTCATTAATTTTTGGATTAGTAACATTGGGATTTGGGTTAATACCTAAGATAGTAAGACCAAAAAAAATTAACGCTTGGTATGGTTATAGAACACCTGCATCTACTAAAAATCAGGAAACATGGGATGAAGGAAACAGATATACATCAAATCAATATATTATAGCTGGACTCATTTTGTTAGTAATAGGGAGAATTTCATATGCTATGTTACCAAACAAACCATATTTAGTGCCATTAATAGCATTTGTACCTGTATTGATCTTAACTGTGTTTACCACTGAAAAACATTTGAAAAAGATTTTTGATAGCAATGGAATGAGAATTCAAGGAACAACTAAATTAAAAGAAAAAAGTATTCAATAATAGAAAAATAAAGATTAGTAAAGCTTTTACTAATCTTTATTTTTGCGTATATAAAATATACAGTATTAATATTAGAAAAAATAAAAATCATATTAGCTTTATTTAATAATATTGACACCTTATTATAATTGTTATATTGTAAATACATTAATATAGTAGAGCATTATGGTAGCGATATGGATGAGGAAGAATTATTAAATCTAAATCATTGAAAAAAATGTTGAAAATATACTCACATTAAGTTAAACCGTACGGAGGAATAAAAATGAATAATGAAATTGCATCAATAGCAAAAGTATTACCCATTATAGCACTAATATTTATAATTCAAATTCTAACTCCAAAGATGAATATGAAAAAAATATACTTTGGCATAAGAATACCAGAAAAGCAACTTGAAAATGAAGAGCTCAAGAAAATTTACAAACAATATGTAGTAAATAACATAATAGTATCAGTACCGTATGTAATTATAGCATCTACATTGTTATATTATTTCAGCAGCTCATTTGAAAAGTTAAGCATAGTAGTAGTGATAATTTATTTTATAATAACATTTATTGTGTATTCTATTGCTAATAAAAAAGTAAAAGAATTAAATTATAGTTTTGAGGTAAGTAAAGGAAAAAAATCAAGTAAGTTAGCTAGTACAAAGTTTACTGAAGAGAAGGATAAAAATATTTTAGCATCCCCTTTATGGTTTTTGATACCTATAATTATAATAGTTATAAATATTATAATTGGATTTTATGTATATAATAAGCTTCCAGATACTATACCAAGTCACTTGAATGCTGCAGGAGAAGTGGACCAATGGGGTAAAAAGTCTTATAAACTCATTTTCCAGATGCCTACAGTACAAATTCTTATGACTGCAATTATATTTTTTTTATATAAAGTTACGGGAAGGTCAAGAGAAGAAGGGAAGGGGTCTAGTAACAAACAGTTTAAGGAAAGAAATATAGTGTTTAAATATAGATGGTCTGTATATATGGTAATAATGTCTATAGCTATAAATATTTTCTTTACTTTTGGAAATTTAAGTGTATTAAATGTTATAAATATGAGCAGTAGAGGCTCAATGATTTTTATATTTACAACAGTAATACTTATGATTGCTACTAGTATAGTAATGTCCATAAAAATGGGCCGTGGAGGAAGTAAAATCAATATTGAAAATAAATGCGATAAAAAGTGATAAATGCATTGCCCCCAAGTATATACTTGGGGGCAATGTTATTTCAAATTGATATGCAACTATCTAACATTCTAATTTGAATTATGAAACTCCTCTTCCTATTGTCAGAGGAGTGCTCACAGAGTAAGCGACCATATCAAAATCATAGATTTTGTATGTCTGCTTAACCGATTCACACCAAATTTAAAATTTGGGTTCTCTGCTTATATTAAAGGTTTTACATTGTTACATAATCTGAATGAACAAATCCAATAGTAGTGCCTGACTTTACCTTATACCAGCGACCATTAGATGATAAAACTTCAACTTTACTCCCGAAAGTAAGTTGGGAAACGATTCTGCCAGTCCATGGAGTAATTCTTAAATTTAAAGTAGAACTTTTATCACTAAGGGTTATTGTTCCTATTTTTGAATCAGTTTTCTTTTGTGGAGTAGCAGCAATATTTTCAGATGAAACGGAAATATAGTCAGAACACACGTATCCTATAGTTCCATTTGAGTTGATCTTATACCATTTTCCATTATTATCCAATATTTGAACTTTTGTACCAGAACATAGTCCTCCTATAATATTTCCAGAAGGATTTTGTCTTAAATTAAGACTGGAAGTCTTGTTACCCAGATTAACAGTTCCAATTTTATTTGAAGTAGGAGTAGTTGAACTAGGTGTATTTGAAGTATTAGTAGGTGGTGTAGTTGAGGCTGTTCCATTAACAGTTATGTACTTAGAGCTTACATAGCCGTAAGATGAATTATACTGAACTTTGTACCAGTCACCAGAAACTCCAACTATATTTACAGAAGTCCCCTTTTTTAGGGCACCTATAACTTCTGAAGAACCACTTCCGCTACTCCTTACATTTAGTGTAGAAGAAGCACTGGAAATATTAACAGAACCTTTTTTAACTTCAGTTTTTGAATCATTATTAGCTTGTCCGTTTTCAGGCGGAGTTGGTTTGTTATTAGAAGGTGAAGTTGATGAGGATAAATATATATATCCTTTTAAAAACAAATTCCCTCTATTTTTAATTTCTTCCTTAGATATGGATTTTAACTTTCCGTCATAAGCACCTCTGATACTAAAGTTTCCTTCGTTAAAATATACAGTGTTTCCTTCTACTTTTTCTACAAAGGCAACATGGCCATAACCACGATTGCCACCACCCCAAACAATTATAGAATTAGCTTTAGGCTCACTACCATAATTATACACTTTATCTCTTACATTATCAGACCACCATTCTACAGCATTTCCATAAAATTCTGATGGAAGATTTATTTCAAGTTTTTCTAAAACCCTTCCATAAGTAAACCAAGTGCATTGACCTTTATATCCGTACTTGGTAAAAATATTTAAACTGCTGTTGTACGCGCTGCTTTGAGTGTCAGGCATAATTGTGGCAGCATGTACTGGATTATGTAATAAACCTTTATTATTCATGATAGTTGCAGATATAAAGAAAGCAAAAACTAATTTTTTTGATTTGTTCATTATGCTACCTTCCCTTCTTAATTCACCAGATGATTTTATAACGAAAACTTTATTATTATTAAATTTATTATTAAATTTATATATAGATTCAAGCACATTATCGTAGGTTAATTAAAATAATTAATAGTTTTTTTGCATATTTTTATGATAAATCAAAATATATATATATTTTACCATAGAATTTACTGTAATTGGTAGTTTTTCGTGTTTATTCTGTGATTTTTATTCGTAAATTTTTTTTAGGTAATGTAGTAAAAAATGAGGTTAATTAATTAAAGATAAAATAATATATACTTTTTATTACATAAAGTATTGAAAATCACCTATCTGTATATTAAGGTAACATATATAGGAATGTTAGTTTAGAAAAGAGATGATTTTATGAATGGTAAAAGTATAAGAATATCTATTCGAAACTTAGTAGAGTTTGTTTTAAAAAGTGGAGATTTAGATTCTAAGTTTACAGGAAGCAGCAGAGCATTAGAGGGAACAAGAGCACATCAAAAAATCCAAAAACAATGTAAAGAAAGGTTCTCTAAGGAAGTAAAAATTAGTAAAGAATATAAAGCTGAGGTAAGTTTAAAACACAATTTAGAATATAGAGGATTTAATTTTATACTAGAAGGGCGTGCAGATGGAATAATAATAGAAGATCAAAAAGTTACTATAGATGAAATAAAAACTGTAAATAAACCATTAGAATTTGTAGATGAAAACTATAATTTTATTCACTGGGCACAAGCTAAATGTTATGGATATATTTATGCTATTGAAAATAATTTAGAAAGTATAGATATTCAACTAACTTATTACAATATAAATGCTGATGAGATTAAATATTTTATAAATACTTTTAATATAGAAGAATTAAAAATGTTTTTTTTTGATTTGTTGAATAAATATTTTTGGTGGGCAGATTTTATTGAAAAATGGAATATCAATAGGAATATTTCTATAAAAAACATGAATTTTCCTTTTGAAAATTATAGAAAGGGTCAAAGAGAAGTAGCAGTAGCAGTGTATAGTACTATAAAAGAGGGCAGTAAAATTTTTGTTCAGGCACCTACAGGTATAGGGAAAACTATATCAACTTTATTTCCAGCAGTTAAGGCTATAGGGCAGGGATTGGTTTCTAAAATATTTTATCTAACTGCAAAAACCATAACTTCCAGTGTGGCAGAGGAAGCCATAAGAAAAATGATTAATAAAGGCTTACAAATAAAAACTATAGTTATAACTGCAAAAGAGAAAATATGTTTTAAAGATAAGCCTACTTGTAACCCAGAGGAGTGTGAATTTGCTAAAGGGCATTATGATAGAGTAAATGATGCATTAAGTGAAATTTTAAATAAGGAAACTATGATAAATAGAGAAGTAATAATAAAATATGCAATGGAGAATAAACTCTGTCCTTTTGAGTTTTCTCTAGAAATAGCATTGTGGGTAGATTGTATAATTTGTGATTATAATTATGTTTTTGATCCTAGGGCATATTTAAAAAGGTTTTTTGAAAGTGAAAAAGAAGATTATGTATTTTTAATTGATGAGGCGCACAATTTAATGGATAGAGGAAGGGAGATGTTTTCCGCCGAACTATATAAAAAGCCATTTTTAAGATTAAAAAAAATAATGGTTAACAAAGATCCTAAAATAGCTAAAGCTTTAAATAATATAAATTTATATATGGTAAAGTTAAGAAAGTTATGTGAAGAAAAAGAGAATGATACTTACATTCAAAAGGAAGAAATAAAGGAACTATATCCTTTGCTTAAAAAATTTATTAAAGAATCAGAAGAATGGCTTACTAAAAATAATAAAGTAGAAGGACATGAACAGCTTTTGGAATTATATTTTAATGTATTATCTTATACAAGAATATGTGATTTATATGATAACAAGTTTGTTACTTATATGGAAAAACAAGAAGACGATGTTAAAATAAAAATTTTTTGCTTAGATCCATCATTCCTTTTAGGGGAAGGCGTAAAGAGAGGAAAGGCTTCTGTATTTTTTTCTGCTACTTTATCACCAATAAATTATTTTAAAGAAACATTAGGTGGAAATGAAGAGGATTATACAATGAGATTACCATCACCATTTCCACCAGAAAACAAAAAAATATTAATTGCAAATAGAGTATCTACTAAATATAGAAATAGGGAAAATACTTACGTTTTATTAATGGAGTACATATATGCATTGATAAATGGTAAAGAAGGAAACTATATTATATTTTTCCCTTCCTATGTGTATATGAACAATGTTTATAAAATGTTTTTTAATAAATATCCTAATATTAATATTATAATTCAAGAAAATTCTATGTCAGAAGAAGATAAAAAAATTTTTTTAAACAAATTTGAAGCTTATTCTGAAAAAACTATGGTTGCATTTGCAGTATTAGGAGGAATATTTTCTGAAGGTATAGACTTAAAAGGTGATAGACTTATTGGGGTAGCAATTGTAGGTGTTGGATTACCTCAATTATGTTTGGAAAGAGATATAATAATGAATTATTTCAATGAGAAAAATAATAGAGGGTATGAATATTCATATATGTATCCGGGCATGAATAAAGTGCTTCAAGCTGTTGGTAGAGTAATAAGAACAGAGGAGGATAAAGGCGTAATTATGTTAATAGATGAAAGGTTTTCTAATACAGCGTATAGGAGTCTTTTTCCAAGAGAATGGAATCAAAATATAAATATTAGAAATATTAACGATATAGAAAATACTATTAATGATTTTTGGAGAAAATAAATAGGAACAAAGTAAATAGGTAAATAAGGAGTGTTTACTATGAAAAGCTTAGAAGAACTATTTAAAGAATTCGATAAACATTTAATGCAGGATTATGAACCTTCTGCTTACTTTAATAATGCTGTAAAAAAAGGTTTTTTTGAATATATACATCCATTAAATTTATTAGGAGATTTAATAGAAACGCCACAGTCTCCAATGCATCACCCAGAAGGAAGTGTTTGGAATCATACTATGTTAGTGTTAGATGAAGGGGCAAAAAGAAGGGAAAAAAGCAAAAATCCTCAAATATTTATGTGGTGTGCATTATTACATGACATAGGTAAAGCTAAGACTACAAAACTTCGAAAAGGTAAAATAACCTCATATGAACATGAGATAGCAGGGGAAAAACTTTCTATAGAATTTTTAAATAATTTTAATGTTAATGAGAATTTTATAAAACAAGTATCTTCAATGGTAAGATGGCATATGCAACCTCTTTTTACTGTAAAGAATATGTCTTACGGAAGTTTGGATGCTATGTTACGAGAAACAGATTTTATGGAGATAGCTTTATTTTCATTATGCGATAGGCTTGGAAGAGGGAATATGACTGAAGATAAAGTGAATTATGAAAAAGAAAATATAAGAAAGTTTATTAAAAAATGTGAAAAACATATATAGGTACAATATTTATTTTTATAAGAATAATATATTATAAGTAATCATATGGTAAAATAAGGATAAGAATCAATTAATAGTAAAACGTATATCTTAATTAGTTTAGGAGCGGATATTATGGATAGATTGAAATCATTCTTATTTGAAACATTGATTATAATAATAATTTTCTTTTTAGTTTTGGTAGCAGGGCTTATAGACATACGAACCAATCAACCTAATGTAAACGCTAAAGCAATAAAAGAAATGAATAGTTCTATTGAGAAGGATAAAAAAAATATTGAAAATATTAATAATAATTTAATTAAAGATAATAATGAAATACAAGAAATGAAAAAAAATATGGAAAAACAAAAATCCAATAGTAGTACAGAGGAGTGGAATAATACTGTTATAGATTACAATAAAAGATTAGAAAATTATAAAATTTCAGTGGAAGAATATAATACTAAACTAGAACGGTATAATAAAAAATGTGCTCAAGTTAAAGTATTGGGAAAGAAAAATGAAAGTTTAGTGGAGTGGATTAAGTCTTTAATTGGAGTTTAATAGTATAGATAAGTTGGCCAATAATAGGTCAATTTATTTTTTGTATATAAAAAAATTAATAAATATTTAAAATCTTGTTTATGAGTTAGTTATAGATATTTTCATATATATGTATATTTTGTGTGATAAAATTTAAATATAAGTAATGAAAATAAGAAACATAACGAAAATATTTGTATGAGCTTTAAAATAAGGTTTGTAATGTTCAGGAAGGATTAGTGTAAGAGCAGGAGGTATATAATGAAAAATAAATACAAATTTTTTCCTTTAGCATTTTTGATATTTGGAATCTTTCTAATTGTACTTATTTCGGGATCATCTATAAGAAAATATATAAAAGAAGATGTAAAAACAAAAAGTGATAAAAACCCTAAACAAGTTTCTGTAGGAAAAAATGTTAAGGATGTCAAAGAAAATAAGGAAGATACTATTTTTTTTAATAAGCCAGAAGCTGTACCAGAAAAGGTTTCAATTAAGGTATATAAAAAAAGGAGAATATTAGAATTATATGATAATAATAAGATTATTGGAAGATTTAAAATTGGATTAGGTAGAGCACCAGAAGGTGATAAAGAAAAAGAAGGGGATAATAAGACACCAGAAGGTACCTACTATATGTGTTACAGAAATGGTAACTCAAAATATACTTATTTTATTGGAATAAGTTATCCAAATGTTAAGGATGCTAAGAGAGGATTAGATCAAGGGATAATTAATCAAACAACTTATAATAGGATAAAAAGGGCTATAGAAGCAAAACAGCAACCGCCATGGAATACTCCATTAGGGGGTGCAGTGGGTCTTCATGGAGGAGGAACTAAATATGACTGGACTTATGGATGTATGGCTTTAAGTGATGAGGATATTAATATTTTAAAACAGTATGCACCAAATAAAACTCCTATAGAAATTTATAAATAATTAATTATAAACAAAAAGCCGTTTGTTTTAAGCTAACGGCTTTTTTAGGTACTTATATTATGAAACTACATTTTTTACTACCATCATTTTTTTACGCAATTCATTACATGCTCCAATCCACCATTGATAAGTCATATAAGTAGCACCTTTACGAATTCTATCTGTAACTAGTGCTTTTGTTATTATGGAACATCTCCTGAAACTTGCTCTCCATCTTTAATATCAAGTTCTTTAGCATCCTGTGGATTCATCTGTATTTTACCAGACTCATCTTCAAGTAGCTTAAGAGCACGACAATTCCCTGTCATTAAAGCTAAACCAGCTAAACCTTTAACTACGTCTACGGCTTGGTCAAATTGACATACTCCCATACCATAAAGTATCATTGGATTTTTTGCTGTAGCGTACATTTTCATGGCTTCTTTAATACTTTTAGCAGGAACATTTATTATTTTTTCTACACACCTTCATTTGTTCTTCCATTAGCAGGTTCAGCTTTTTTAATTTTTCCATCTTCAACTATTAAATATAATTTACAACCTGCACCACAATAAGGACATACTGTTAAAACCCTATTTTCCATATTTAATACCTCTCTATACTTATATTTTTTTATAGACAGTTCTATTTTAAATAATAACACTTGACTGGTATATATTTCGAAAATTATAAAAAAATGCTATACATAAGCTCTTAGCAAATAAGGAATTATTATAAAAAAAATTATATATATATTGACATGGTAAAAAAATAAATGTAATATGAACATATGAGCAGTTGTTCATATGTTATCGATAATAATTTTATTAATATATAGAAAGAAAAACAATTTACATCACTATATATAGGGGGAGTAGTCATGGTAAATAAAATTAAAAAGAATGATTTATTAAAAGGAAATATGAAAATGGTAAAGAAAAATAATAATTTTAAACTAAAAAAAGAATTTATATTAGATGGATTGGGATGTGCAAACTGTGCTACAAAAATGGAAAATAATATTAGTAAATTAAAAGGGGTTTCTAATGTTTCAATAAATTTTCTTACAAAAACATTATCTATGGAAATACAGCAGATTAACAACACTGAACAACTTATAGCATCTACGAAAAGCATAGTTACTGGCATTGAATCGCAAGTAGTAATTAGAGAAAAATCTAAAAGTAATATAGAAAAAAAGATATTGATTCTTAAAGGATTATGCTGTGCAAATTGTGCATCTAAAATTGAAAGAGAAGTTAAAAATGTATCTGGTGTAAAAAATGCTAATGTGGATTTTATGTCTAAAAAATTAATTATAGAAATTTATGATAAAAATGAAGAAGATAAAATTATAGGACAAGCAAAAAAAATAGTAAAGAAAATTGAACCAGATGTTAATGTAATGGTTTCTGAAAAAGATAAATTAGAACACACACACAATCATGAGCATAAAGAAGAAAATAATAAAAAAGGAATAATAAGGTTGATTATTGGAGCAGTAATTTTTGGGGTTGCTACGATTTTTAACTTTTCATTTTGGATAGAATTTGCATTATATTTTGTAAGTTATATATTAGTTGGAGGGGAAGTAGTTTTAAGAGCAGTTAAAAATATATTTAAAGGACAAGTATTTGATGAAAATTTTTTAATGGCAGTGGCAACTATAGGAGCTTTTTCTATTAAACAGTTTCCAGAAGGTGTAGCGGTTATGTTGTTTTATCAAATAGGTGAATTGTTTCAAGATATGGCTGTAAACCGCTCAAGAAAGTCTATTTCTTCATTAATGGATATTAGGCCTGATTTTGCTAATAAAAAGATAGGTGAAGATATACAGAAGGTAGCGCCAGAACAAGTAAATGTAGGAGATATTATTCTTGTAAAACCGGGAGAGAAGATTCCTTTAGATGGTAAAGTAATAGAGGGAAAATCTATGGTGGACACCTCAGCGTTAACCGGTGAATCAATGCCTAGACAAATAGAAATAGATGACAATGTGTTAGGCGGATTCATAAATAAAAATGGTGTTTTAAGCATCCAAGTAACAAAAGAATTTGGAGAATCTACTATAGCTAAAATATTAGATTTGGTAGAAAATGCAAGTAGTAAAAAAGCTCCAACAGAAAATTTTATAACTAAATTTGCAAGATATTACACTCCGGTAGTGGTTTTATCAGCAGTAGCATTAGCTTTTATTCCTCCTATTTTTATACCAGGAGAAAATTTTTCAGAGTGGATATATAGAGCTTTGGTATTTCTAGTTGTTTCATGTCCTTGTGCGTTAGTAATATCTATACCATTAAGTTTTTTTGGTGGTATAGGTGGAGCATCTAGAAATGGAATTTTAGTAAAGGGTGGAAATTATTTAGAGGCTCTAAATGATGTGGATATAATAGTATTTGATAAAACTGGAACATTAACAAAAGGAGTTTTTAAAGTTACTGAAATAGTTTCAAAAAGTAATTTAACTGATGATGAAATGTTAGAATATGCAGTGTTTGCGGAAAGTTATTCAAATCATCCAATCGCAACTTCAATTATTAGATCTTATGGCAAAGAAGTAAATAAAGATGAAGTGAAAAATTACGAAGAAATATCTGGACAAGGAATTAAGGTTAATGCAAGGGATAAAGAAATACTTGTAGGTAATGGAAAGTTAATGGAAAACGAAAATATCTCATACAAGCAAATAGAGACTATTGGTACAGTACTTCATATAGCTGTAGATAAAGAATATGCAGGTTATATTGTTATATCAGATGAAATAAAAGAAGATTCAGCAAAGGCTATAAAAGGGTTAAAATCATTAGGAATTAAAAAAACAGTGATGCTAACTGGAGACAATAAAGTTGTAGGTAATAAAGTAGGTAAACAATTAGGAATAGATGAAATTTATTCCGAATTACTTCCAAATGAAAAGGTTGAAAAACTAGAGGCTATAAATGATATGAAATCTCCAAATAAAAAATTAGTATTCGTTGGTGATGGGATAAATGATGCACCGGTACTTGCTAGAGCTGACATAGGAATAGCTATGGGTGGTGTTGGTTCAGATGCTGCAATTGAGGCAGCTGATGTAGTAATTATGACAGATGAACCATATAAAATAGTATCCGCAATAAAGATAGCTAAAAAAACAAAGAATATAGTTATGCAAAATATTATATTTGCATTGGGTGTTAAAATAATAATATTAATATTAGGAGCTTTTGGAATAGCTACTATGTGGGAAGCCGTATTTGGAGATGTAGGAGTAGCGGTAATTGCTATATTAAATGCTATGCGAGCAATGAAAGTAGAAAAAATGTAAAAATTATTATTAATTTGCGCTGAGGTCGAAGACAAACCCCATCTAAAGCCAAGAACTCTGTTTATACGAATTATCTTTATGTATAATCTAAGCGTAATGCGACGCAAATTTAGAGTGGCCTACGCTTAAATATATTATTCAAAAAACCGTCCGTTTATTAAGAAGGCCTAATGCTTCACTTATTTAAAACTACCTA
>CAZKOJ010000012.1:0-44502 GCA_964554365.1 uncultured Clostridium sp.
AGGGGCAGCTCTGTGGGAGAGTAGGTCGTCGCCAGGTAAGAAAAAAACACTAAGTATAATGCTTAGTGTTTTTTTATTTCGTTTAAATCATTAGTTAAGCTTATATATTTTAAATGTTTAGTAGTTTCTACAGTATTTGCAAACTGTTCTATACCTTTCTGACTGTGAGCTTGAAAGAAAATTATAATATTTATTATATAAGTTTTTAGAATTTAAACGACTTACTGAATCTAATAAAAAGGCTGATTTTTTAGAGCCACTTTTTCTATTTTTATTTAATCCATTAATTATTCCATTACCAGTTGCTATGCCTATACCATGACCAAAATAAGTCCCATTACCTAGGTATATAACATTTTCTCCTTTCCATTCAGGCTTTAATGGGTTTACATCTGGGTTTATAAAGTATCTACAATCTCCTGGAAAAAAAACTGTTTTATCTTCATATTGTTCTAGATAAAGATTTGAACTAATATAATGCCAGTTCAATAAATGTATGTTTGGAAATAGTTCATTAAAAAGTTTTTCAGGAAATATATTAAGAAGTGCTTTATAATAAATAATAACCATTGCAGTAGCACACTCAGTTCCATATTTTGAACTATTAACAAAAATATCATTTATAGCATCGGAGGGCTTTACTTCTTTTTTTAATAAAAAGCCACCTTCATCAGTACGATCCCAGTAAGTAATATTGCATTTTGATTTACGAAAAACGTTAAACCCCATGTCGCTTTTATCTAAGTCTTTAGCAGAATTGACAATATTTATTTGCAAATTCAAATGAAATTTCAGTTCATTTAATGAAGCATAACTATAAACTTCTTTGCTTAAAGACAGGATATCAATAATTTCTCTTTCAATGCTATTTGATGCATACTCCTTAATGAGTTCATCCTTGGCAACTATAGTACCTGAAATTTTAATCATTGTACACCTCCTAATTTAGCAATTTTTATTTGCGTTGCCATAGGATAGTGAATCCAGGTATACCATGTATATATATTTTTCTGATGCACTATAAATGAAAAATTTGAAAGTAATATTTTACTATTATCATCTAATTTCTTAAATTGATCTAAAAGTTTACATTCTTCTTCTGTTAAAGTCTTTAATATTTTTCCAGTGTCAACGGACACAGCGGCACACAGATATTTGGCTTCTAAAACTACTATATAAGGTACAGGGTTACTGCTTTGTTGAAAGCTTTCCCCAGTGAAAGATAAAAATAAATTATTTTTTCCAATCCAATTAAGAAAAGATAAATATTCATCTATGTTAGGTGCATTATTTTTTATAGCTATACCTGGTACAAAATTTAGAAGTTTACGTGCTAATTGAACTTCTTTCAACTCTTTAGATTGTAAGTGATCTGCAATAATGATTAAACTGTGAGGATCACGGCACTCAAAAAAAGCCCATACTAAATCATGGATAAGCAAACCTTTTTTATATCGTTTAAAAATTGTGTCGCCTATAATAGGTAAAGTTGTTTTATCTCTATATACTTTGGTTAGAAGTATTGAGCAAATGTCTAAAACTTCATCATATTCATTACTTAGCCCATCATCTATGAATCCTGTTTCTATAATCCATTTCAAAACAGAATAAACTGCTTGTATATAATGGGAAGAAAAATATTCAGAAATTGAAATGTTTTTTTTACTGCTTAATATTTCTTCAGTAATTCCTATGGAAATTTTATTTCGTACATTTAAACTATGAAAGAGATTTAATACTTCAATTTCAGGTTTAAGTACAAATAAGGAAGCAAAATGCAGGTTTTCATGGTTAACTAAATTTATAGATTCTTCTGTGTTACTTTTAACTAATTCATGAAAAAAAACTTTTAAATTATCAATTCCATTGTTGATTCTTATTTTATCTAACGGGTTTATAGCGCTTAAAGTATCAATATGCATATAATAATATCTCCTTTCATTTTTGTAATGCTTATGGAATGAAGAGAAGCTTCATTTATTTGATAAATGTCCACACTATATTATATTTTCCACTTAGCTTTTGTGATTAAAAAATTTAAAATAATAGAAGAAAGAGTGCGGTGATTTTACCACACTCTAAAATAATTTTGTTTTTTAGACATGATAACTACTTTTTAGATATTTTGTAACCATTTTGTAACTATTTTTATTGTTTTTGTAACCTCATATGTCATATAATTTGGTATAATGTAAATAAGAAAAAAATAGAAATATAATTTGTAAACGCTGTATATAGAGTTTATTTATGTGAAATATTATTTTTTTTACATATGAAAAATTCGTTTTTAATTGGGGGAATAAAAATGCAAAACACAAGCAAAAGAAGAGGTTTTCGAACAAGAGAAAGTAGAGTTAGAAAGAAAAGAATAAAAAAAAGTATATTTATTGTATTTTGCATAGTTTTTATAGTAGCTTGCATAGCAATAATGGATAAAGGTAAATATTTAAATAACGTACAAAAAAATAGTGTTGCTAGCAGCACTAAAAAAATTCAACCAAGTCAAATTAGTGAAGGTAATTATGTGGGTAAAGAGGAGCCAGTTAAAAATGAAGTTAAAGCACAGGAAAATAAGGTACAAGCTAAAATTACAAAAAATTCAAGTGATGAAATAAATAATACCTCAGTTAGTTCACAAGGAAAGAATCAAATCAACAATGAAGGTGTTAATGCTGAACAAGCACTTGTTAATGATGGTAAAAAAACTGCTTATTTAACATTTGATGATGGACCATCTGTTACCGTGACTCCAAAAGTATTGGATGTATTAAAGCAGTATAAGGTGAATGCAACTTTTTTTGTAATTGGGTCCAGTGTCGATGAAGGTGAAAAAAGCAAACAAATATTAAAAAGATCTTTTGAAGAAGGAAATGCATTTGGAAATCATACATATACTCATAACTTAAAAACCCTATATCCTAACAAGAAACTTAACGTAGAGTATTTCATGGAAGAAGTGGACAAGACCAATAATTTATTAAAAAATGTTCTTGGACAAGACTTTAATACAAGAGTTATAAGAATGCCAGGGGGATATATGTCTAGACAATATTATAAAGATCCTAATTTAGCTGCATTTGATGATAAATTAAAAAAAATGAATATGTGTAGTATAGACTGGAATGCTTATGATTTTGATTCAGAGGGAAAGAAAAAAAATGCAAAACAGTTGTTAGATGAAGTTAAGAAAAGTGTGGGAACTCAAGAGAAGGCTGTTATATTAATGCACGATACATATGGTAAGGAAGAAACAGCAAATGCATTGCCGCAAATTATAGAATATTTAAAAGCTGAAGGATATGAACTTAAAACGTTAAAATAAAAAAAGAGTAATGGAAATATTTATTTCATTACTCTTTTTTTATTTTAACTTTCAGGGATTTCTTCAGGTTCCTCTACAGGAATTTCTACAACAGTCAAATTAGATTTTTTGTTGTTTAAAGGATTATGATCCACGTGTTTTGCGACCATGCCTTCAGGAACATTCATTATGAATTCATGTAAATAAACTCTTCCATTAGGGGAGTTTGCTACAGCATAATGCTCTCCTTTGGTTCTATAATAAACCCAAGTATATCCAGTATTGATTAATTTGTCTAAATCCTCATTATCCACTAAAGTTCTTGATTTTTCTCTACCATATTTATCTCTTAATATTATAGCAGCAGTTTCTGAATCTAATTGCTCATAATCATTAATCATATGTTGATCAAATATTTCTATATTACATCTTCTATTATCTAATGTATCACCATTAAAATGTCTAATTGGAGCTTTAGGATGAGCACCTAAAATAAATGAATGTAAACTTAGCTTTTCTTTAACGTTTTTTCCGTTTATAGAAGTATAAGTTATATTTTGAACTAAATAATTGCTAAACTCCTTATTCCATTCTGCAAACCAAGTACCTTTATCTAAAACTAATTTTAAATCTTCAGTATCTATTTTAGCGTCAATAATTTTACCATCTTTTTTACTTAACTTTAGATGTGTAACATTTCCCTTTGTTTCATATTCATTAGCTTTTGTTTCAAATTTGTTCTTTATGATAAGACACCTCTTTCTTTTCTCTTTTGACATATTGTATGTCAAACTTTTTTCAGTACTTTTAATTATAACACATATATGCAAAAAAAATCTTATTAATATAAAAACTATGAATATAAAAATTAAAAAATCAATATTGACAGGCTGATAAAAAATGTATTTTAAGACATCCTTTTAATGATTTTGCAATAGATTTTTCAAAAAACTTTCAAAAACAAAAAACTTTTAAGATATTATTTTACGTATTAGATAGTGTGAATAGAAAAAATTAGTTGATTTGGAAGGAGACAGAAATGAAAGATATAATTATATTTGATAATGTTTCAAAAATCTATAACAAAAATTATTATGCACTAAACAATGTGAATTTGAAAATTGGAGAAGGCATGTTTGGACTTTTAGGTCCTAATGGTGCAGGAAAAAGTACACTTATGAAAAGTCTTATTACACTTATTACACCGGAAAAGGGCAGGATTACAGTATCTGGTTATGATACTAGAACTCATTCGCTGGAGGTTAGGGATATAGTAGGATATTTACCTCAAGACTTTTCAATATATCCTAACTTAACTACATGGGAATTCTTAGACTACATGGCACAGATTAATAATTTAGGTGGCAAAAAAATGCGAAATAGAAAAATAGAAGAGGTACTAGATAAAGTAAATCTGTTGGATGCAAAAAATAAAAAAGTTGGAGGTTTTTCAGGAGGAATGAAAAGAAGACTTGGCATAGCCCATGCCATACTTAAAGACCCTAAGATTTTAATTGTGGATGAACCAACGGCGGGACTTGATCCTGAAGAGAGAATTCGTTTTAGAATGCTTTTAGTAGAGTTAAGTAAGCAAAAATGTGTTATTCTATCAACTCATATTGTGGAAGATATATCAAGCTCCTGTGAAACAATTGGGCTTCTTAATAAAGGAAGTATACAATATTTAGGGTCACCTATGGACTTTATTTTAAAAGCAAAGGAAAAAGTTAAAGAATTTAAGGTTTCAACTCAAGAGGAGATATTAAGACTAAAAGACAAATATGAGGTTATTTCAGTAAAAAGAACATCCTCTGGAAAGTTTTTAAGAGTTGTAGGAGATGATTTTTTAAATAATACTGATGGAATATATGTAGAACCTAACCTTGAAGATGCCTATATGTATTTTATGAAATATGGGGAGGAAAAAAAGAACTATGTTTAAGCAGATTTTTGTAATAGGAAAACAGGAATTTAAAAGTCTTTTAAAAAATTGGATTACAATAATTTCTACTATTGCATTTGTAATAGCTCCAATTTTTGTATATAGCCCTATACAAAGTAAAGGGATGTGGACGAATTTATATGCTGCATATCAGTGCAATAATGGATTAGTTGCTTTGGGAATTATGGTTATACCTGTTATAATTATTTCAATTTATTATAAGGATGAGGTAACAGAAATGCCAGTGCTAATTTTTTCACAGCCTATTACAGGAAAAACATATGCTGTAGGTAAATTCATAGGTGTATATATGTATTCTTTGTTTTTTTGCATTATAGCTAATATAATATGGATATTTATGCCGTTGTATTTTAAACAACCACCCTATTCAGCAACTCCATTTTTAAAATATTTTATAATTTATTCAGCAACTTCTTTTTTTGCAATGACAGCTTTTTCATATTTTCTTGAGATTATATTTAATATTAAGCCTGTGACTATATTTCTTTCAATGTTGATATTTTTAGGTTTAAGTGGGGAAAACATGCCTAAATTCAGTTTAATGATATCTTCACTTTACATGGATAATTTATACACAGGAAAACCTTTAGCACCGGATATTATAAATCTCATCATGGTGAACAGAATCTTTATAATGACATTAGGAATGATACTAATTATAATTTCAATTTTAAAATTTTCTACTGAAAAATTAATGGATAGAAGGTGATTTTATGACTTTAAAATATCATTTAAAACAACAGCCAAAGATTATGCTTGGAATTGCAGGAACATTTATGATACTAGTTTTGATATTTAATATATTAAATATGGATAGAGAGTGGTATGTATTCAACTGTATAATATCATTGTTACCTCTATTTTTCAGTGCAAATATTTTTTCAACAGAAACTGAAAATGGAACGGATTTTCTTATTTTTACATCAAGAACCCCTAAATATAAAATATTGATACAGAAATATATATCAGCATGGATTGTAAGTGAAGCTGTACTTTGCATTATTTATATTTCTGCTGTGATTATGGGCCTTGAAAAATCTTTATTTGGATTATTAGCTTTAGTATTAAGTTCTACTGTTTTGAGTTTAATAGGTCTTCTATGCGGTAATATTGCAAGTAATACATTAGTAGCTTATGGTGTACCTATAAGCATGTGGGCTTTAGATATGATGATAAGTATAAGATGGCATGAAAGCTATCCCTTGCTATCTGTTAATATAAATCTATTGGAGAAGTCAGTAAAATTTTGGTCAAATATATTATTCATGATTATTTTAATAATTATACTTGTTATTCTTAATCTTTTTCTTGTAAGTAGAGGGGAGCATTTAAGGAGAAAGCTCATCTACAAAGGGGCAGTAACAGCAACAATAGCTTCTTTAGTTTGTTTGTTTTTATATAACTACTTTTTTGTAAATCTAGAGTTTTGGCATGATAACAATTGGAAAGTATCAAAGGGGCAGAACATCAATTTACATTATAAAAATTTAGATAACAAACGTGCAGAAGAATTACTTAAAATATGTGACGCAGAAGCTAACAGTCTTCAAAATGTTTTTGGAGAGGATATATGTTATAATGAATTTTATACATTTAATGTAAAACAAGAGAATTCATTAAACAACAAGGACAAGGTGTATTTAATGCCCATAAAATCTTTAAAATCATTTAATAGTCCTAGATATGATGGAGCATATTGGCATCAAGATATAAATAACATCTTAATACGACCAATATTTAAAAACATGAAAAATAGCAATGAAAATGAGATATTAAAAGATGCATGGCAAAGTTATATTTATTACGCCTATGTTAGTGATGAAATAAAAGATAAATTAAAAGAAAATACAATGATTATTCAGACTGTTTATTCTGATAGAAATGATTATATAAAAGGATTAGAAAACGATTTAAAAAAATGTAAAGATAGTGAGAAAGAAAGACATAATATACACAGCCTTAATACTATATCTACAGTTTTTTTATATAAACTAGACCAAGCTAATCATGAAAATATGATAAAGCTTTTAAAGGATATACAGCACAGTGAAAAAAAGCTTTCATATATGGATATAGAAATTCTTATAAGAAAGTATTATAAGGATAAGTCTGTAGATGAGATTCTTAAGCTGTATAATGAAATTAGAGATTATCACGAAAAGTATTATAAGGATAAGAGCGCAGTAATTGAATCTTAGGCATATTCTTTCATATGCCTTAATTTACTACATTATAAGGGAAGGTATGAAATGGAACTAGAGATTAAAAATCTTACTAAGGTCTATGGCAAAAAAAATGCTTTAAATAATATGTCATTAAGGGTTAGAAATGGAATTACTGGAGTTTTGGCACCTAATGGATCAGGAAAAACCACTCTTTTAAGAATTTTATCAACGGTGAGTACTCCAAGTAGTGGCAATATTTATTTGGATGGAAAAGATATATTTAAAATGGGAAAGAGTTATAGGGATATTGTAGGATACTTACCTCAAAATTTGGGGGTATATCCTAACCAAACTGCAGAGAAATTTCTAAAATACTTTGCTGTTTTGAAAGGAATAGATAGGGATAAAATAGATTGCAAAATAGATGAACTTCTAGAACTTGTATCTCTTAAAGATGTAAAGAAAAAAAAGCTTAAGACATTTTCACAAGGCATGAAGCAGAGGATAGGAATAGCACAGACACTTCTAAATGATCCTAAAATACTTATCTTAGATGAGCCTACAGTTTCCTTAGATCCAGATGAGAGAATTAAGTTTAGAGATTTCTTAATCCAAATAAGTGAAAGTAGGATGGTTATTTTATCCACACATATAGTATCGGATTTAGAAGCTGCAGCTACAGATATAGTTTTTATGAAAGATGGTGAGCTACTTTCATTTATAACCCCTGAGGAAGCCTTAACTGAGATTGAGGGGAAGGTATATGAGTTTATAACGGATTTAAAGGGAGTACGTGAATTAAAGGAGAAATATGTTGTAAGTCATAGTATGAATAAAAAGCAAGGTATAGCAGTTAGAGTTATCTCAGAAGAGACGCAAAGCAGAGCGGTACTTGTAGAGCCTAACCTTGAAGATGTTTATATTTATTATTATCAAGTTAAACCCCATTTAGATGGAATAGGAGAATATAATGATTTTACGTGTATATAGGGCGGAACTTTACAAAATAATAACATCTCATAGGTTTAAGATAGCTCTTGTGGGAATACTGATATTTTCAATATACAATATTGCATACGAATATAGAAAATTTTCAAATTATGAATATATTTATGAGTGTAATAAAAAGGAAAATATTAACATGGTTAGCACTTATAAAAAATCCTTAGAAGAATTAAATAGTGGAACTATATCTAATTTAAGTTATTATTTTAATGAGTCTCAAGAGGTAATCAATCATGATAAGTGTATATATGAGAAGGGAATAGAGTTTTATAGAAATCATAAACTTCTTCCACTTAAAAAAGATTTTTCTCAGGGCTTAGATAAAAGCATTTTTGAATATATGTACTGGCTGCCTATATTACTATTATTCTGCTGCGATATTGTATGTAGTGAAAGATTCAAAAATATAATACAAATACAGTTTTCTTCATATACAAGTAGATCAGAATTGTATCATTCAAAATATATGGCAATCTTAACTGCTATGATTTTAATATTTACTTTAAATTTAATATTTTCCTACTTCTTTAGTGGATATTTAATGGGGTTTTCAGACTTGTCTGGCTCTATGCGCTCTATATCTGGTTACTCTGCAGCAACTATTGAAAGAAGTATAAAGGAACTACTATTACTTAAAATTATCTTTGGAATAATAACCTGTGCATCAGCTGGAGTTATATTTATTTTTATTTCCACAGTTGCAAGAGATTTAATAACTTCTTACATTATAAGTGGATTATTAGTATGGGATGCTGGTACTTTCTACTTTATAATAGAAAATGGTATAGGATTTTCTAAGTATTTTTTCATTTCTTTTTACTATGCAAATGAAACTTATATTAGGGGAGATGCTACTTATAGCATAAAGTTTGGACTAATATCTATGTTAGTTCAAAGTATTTTTTTATATTTATTAGGACTTTATATTTATAGAAAGATGGAATAAAGTGAGGTGGATTTATGGATTCCACAAGTGATGAAGAGTTATTTGGAGAAGTCCAAAGAGGAAAAAAAGGGACTATGGAGTTTATTGTACGCCGTTATTATAAAGATATTTTTAGATATATATATAGCAAGATAAATGATTATCATACAGCACAGGATTTGTGCCAAGAGGTATTTTGTAAGGTTTATCAGAAGAGGGAAACCTATTCAACTGAATATTTGTTTAAGCCTTGGCTTTATAAAATTGCGTACAATTGTGTAATTGATTACACACGATGCAAGAGTTATACAAAAAGAAATGATTTTACTCCTTTAGATGAAAATATAAAGGAGAAAAACAACATAATTGAATATAAGCTTTTTAATAATAATATAGATGATTTTGTGGAAGATCTTAGTGATGTTCAAAAGGAAGTAGTAAAATTAAGATTTTGTGATCAGTTATCCATTGAAGAGATTGCAGATGTTACGGGTAATAATGTAAATACGGTAAAAAGCAGATTATATCAAAGTATAAAGTTTATAAAAAATAGATTGAAAAATGTAAGGGGAGGTGACTTAGGTGAAGCAAAAGTTAAGTGATGATATTCTTAGTGATATAGATGATATAAATAGAGATGAGGAAATAATCTTAGAAGATATTGAAGATATTGAAGCTTTTCTTAAAACACAGCCTCAAATAGAACCACCGGAAAGTCTTTTTAATGACATAATGGAGGCTGTTCAGGTTAAATATGAAGAAGAGAACGCAGAAAAAGAAATGAATTCTGAGACAGATATATATACAACTATGAAAAATTTATTGTTTAATGTAATATATCAAACCTCACTTCTTGATAAAAGATTTTGGATAGCTTCACTTATTATATTATTCTTTGGATATATATCTTTAAAAACCTCTGGAGATATTAGTATTATTTTATTAGGGCCTGTTGTGTCTATATTTTCTATCTATTATTTGTATAGAGGGAGATATTATAATGTATTTGAGATGGAAGCGGTATGTAAATATTCGATGTATGAGATTACACTTGCAAGGACTGTTATAATACTTATCTATAATATTGTTTTTGCTACTATTTTGGCAATTATTAATTATATGATGTGGAATATTAATATATGGTCTTTTTTAATTTTAACATGGCTTTCACCACTTTTGCTTTCATATTGTTGTGCATTATATTTTTTCTATAAAAGAGGAATAGTCCACAGCATTATAGCAAATGGTATTGCGTGGGTTGCATACGGTTCAATATTTGAAATGTTTTTAAAAAACAACTATAAAAATCAATGGCGTGTATCAGAAATATATAATAATGTAATTTGGATTAATATAAATTTAGCTCTAATTTTAATTTCTACTATTATGTTATTTGTTGTATTTAAAAGTATAAAAAAAACCTATAGATAATGGTGAGTAGTTTCTATAGTAAAAAGACTGCAATTTATGTAAAATTGCAGTCTTTAATTATGAAGAGGGTAAGCCTTATATATTCCAAATTTCTTCTGCATATTTTTTTATAGTATTGTCAGAAGAAAAAACACCTGAATGGGCAATATTTAATATGCACATTTCTTGCCATTTACTATTATATTTATAAAGTTCATCTATTTTATTTTGAGCACTTATATAAGAATCAAAATCCTTTAATACAAAATATTCATCATTTTTTTCTAAGATGGCTGAATATATATTTTTAAATTCTGATGCGGGAACGTCTAAAGATCCATTTACAAGATTATCAATTATTCTTTTAAGTCTAAAATCGCTTAAATACCAATCCTTAGCTCTATAACTATGATCTTTTTCTAATTTAAGCACTTCTTCTTTATTCATTCCAAATATAACTATGTTTTCATCTCCAACAGCTTCCTTAATTTCAATATTAGCACCATCTAGGGTAGCAATAGTTACTGCTCCATTCATCATAAATTTCATGTTTCCTGTACCAGAAGCTTCTTTAGTAGCAGTAGATATTTGTTCGCTTACATCAGCGCAAGGTATTATTTTTTCAGCTAGAGATACAGAGTAATTTGGTAAGAAAACTACCTTTAATTTTTCGTTTATATCTGTATCATTATTAATTTTATTTGCCACTGTATTAACTAGCTTTATAATTTCTTTAGCAAGATAATAGCCTGGAGCAGCCTTAGCTCCAAAGAAAAATGTTCTTGGGATTATATCTAAAGATGGATTTTCTTTAAGTCTATAATACAAATCCAATATATTAAATACATTTAGTACTTGCCTTTTGTAAGTATGAAGTCTCTTTACTTGTACGTCAAATATGGAATTGGGATTTATACTAATGCCATATTTGTTTTTTGCATAGTTTGAAAAGTCTACTTTATTTTTCTGCTTTATTTCTTTAATTTTATTTTGTATATTTATATCATTACTGTATTCCGCAAATTTTTCTAATTTTAAAGGATCTGTAATCCATTCATCTCCTATAGTTTGGCATAAAAGTTCTGTAAGATTAGGATTTGCGGTTACAAGCCATCTTCTATGAGTTATGCCATTGGTTTTATTATTAAATTTTGATGGATAGAACTCATGGAAATTTTTAAGTTCTTGATTTTTTAAAAGATCTGTATGAAGTTCAGCAACACCATTTACAGAATAACTGCCTACTATGGCAAGGTAAGCCATTCTTATTTTACCTTCTGATATTATTGCCATATCCTGAAGTTTTTTATTGTTATTTGGATATCTAGATTTTATGTGTTCAGAAAATCTTCTGTCTATTTCTTTTATTATCATATAAATCCTTGGAAGAAATTTTTTAAACATTCCCACAGGCCATTTTTCTAATGCTTCCGCTAATATAGTATGATTTGTATATGCTAATATATTTGTAGTGATGTTCCAAGCCTCATCCCAGTCCATATTTTCTTCATCAATAAATATTCGCATAAGCTCAGCTACAGCTACAGAGGGATGAGTATCATTTATTTGAATTGCTATATATTCTTGCAAATTATTCATAGGAATGCCAATTTTTTTATAAGTTCTAATTATGCTTTGAAGACCTGCACTTACAAAAAAATACTGCTGTTTAAGTCTTAATATTTTACCTTCTTCTTTTGAATCATCAGGGTATAACACTTGTGAAATAGATTCAATGGAATACTTATACTCTACGGCTTTTAAATATTCTCCTTTGCTAAAGGACTGAAAATCAAAATCCCTATCTATAGCTTCGGCACGCCATAATCTTAAAGTGTTAACAGTATGGTTTTTATATCCTATTACAGGGGTATCATAGGGTACAGCAAGGATTTCTTCATAGTCTGTATGAAGAAATTTTAATCTGTCATTTTCCATTACAGTATGCACAGTCCCTCCAAACCTAATTTTAACTGCTTTATTTTCTTTTCTAGTTTCCCACACATTTCCATCCTTTAACCAGTTGTCTGGCACCTCAACCTGGTAACCATTTATAATTTTTTGTTCAAAAAGACCATAATTATACCTTATGCCGCATCCATGTCCAGGAATACCTAGAGAAGCCATGGAATCAAGAAAACAAGCAGCCAGTCTTCCTAAGCCACCATTGCCAAGACCTGCATCATTTTCTACTTCTTCTAGCTCATCTAAATTTATGTTTAACTCTTTTAAAGCTTCTTCACAGATGTTTTTTATTCCTAGGTTTAATAAATTGCTGACTAAAAGTCTTCCAAGTAAAAATTCCATAGAAAAATAATAAACTTGTTTTTCTTTTTTAATTCTATAATTTCTATTAGTTTTCATCCAGTTTTCTGATGCATATTTTTTTATTAATGCTGAAAGAGCAAAATACTTATGAAGCTTAGAGGCGTCATCAATATCTTCAGAATACATAGTGGTAAGTTCATTTACAAAATCCTCTTTAATCCTTTTTTTATCAATATCCATGCAGATACACTTCCTTCTCTATATATTATAGAAGTTTATAGATAATAAATCCTATAAAGAAAATTTTTACATTATTTATATATAATAACACAATATAATAAAATGTATAATAGTTAGCGGGGTTCTATAATATTTGTGAAAAATATTTTAAAAAAAGTATTGCTTATTATTTATAACCATGTTATAATCATTTATGTTGTGAGTTTTAAGACTACATAGCGCAAGATTTAATACGATTAAAACATTACCTTTTTAGGCGTATAAAGTAGATCTGTTTTTAAATCTTAATATAAATAAAGAGGAGAAATGTTTAAAATGGCAGATAAGAATTTAACATGTAAAGATTGCGGAAAAGAGTTTGTTTTCACTGAAGGAGAGCAAGCATTTTATAAGGAAAAAGGTTTTGAAAATGAGCCACAGAGATGTGCTGATTGTAGAAGAGCTAAGAAACAACAAAACAATAGAGGATTCCAAAGATAATATCTGATTGTTTAAATAGTCTATAGGGTTTAACCTTATAGGCTTTTTTATTTTTAAATTTAACATAATAAGATAAAGGTCATACAGTGTTTAATTTGTAAATTGTCTGCTTAATTTTTAGTTTTGTATTTGAAGGAAAAAAGCATATTGTAGAATCTATTTAAAAGTATTTTTTAGAAAAAATATTGATTAACATATATATATATGATATAATAGGTTTTGTTGTGAGTAATATAAATACACAACGAAAGATTTAATATGATTAAAACATTACCTTTTTAGGCATATAAAGTAGATCAGTATTTAAATCTTAATATAAATAAAGAGGAGAAATGTTTAAGATGGCAGATAAGAATTTAACATGTAAAGATTGCGGAAAAGAGTTTGTTTTCACTGAAGGAGAGCAAGCATTTTATAAGGAAAAAGGTTTTGAAAATGAGCCACAGAGATGTGCTGATTGTAGAAGAGCTAAGAAACAACAAAACAATAGAGGATTCCAAAGATAATATCCTTTGTTTTAGAAAACCTATAAGAAGAAATTCTTATAGGTTTTTTTATAGTGTGCCCAGCATGGGCGTTTACTTGTCAGTGAAAGTCCGATACGGAGGTATGATAGGTCGCTTAATAAAATAATTATTCAGCTCCTACTCCATTATTTATATGTTTAATTTCAATATGTAAAAAATAAAATGAAATTGTATTAAGTTTACCTTTTGATCTAATATAGACCAAAAAACACATAAATTACCACATGAAAAAATATAATTTAATACTTGATTAAATTATATTTATGTAGTAATATAAATTACAGAAACAAATCATAGTAAAATACTAAGAATTGCAATGATGAGAAGAGTAAGTTATGGAAAACTGACAGAGAGAAATCCCCTTGGGTGTAAGGGATTTTGGGTTAAAAGTAACTGAAGTGCATCTCGGAGCACTGAATTGAAGTTTAGTAGACTTCAGCGGGTACGCCCGTTAAAGCGTTGAGGTATGATCGTACCGAAATTAAGAGTTTCTATGTATTTATATTTATTATATTGTACATAGTAAACAGAGTGGAACCGCGGAAATATACTTCTGCCTCTGTAATAGAGGCGGGAGTTTTTTGTTTTTTGGAATCCGGAGTTCAAAAAACAAGGATTAGTGTTCTGAATTTGGCGTTTTTATATATTTTTAGCTTTATCAATTTACAACTGTGAATTGATACATTAAAGGCAAAACTATACATAAGAGCTTAGTTTGGAAGTTAGGTAATATGTAAATTTATGAGATTAATCTAAATAAGTAAATAGGGAGGTTTAACATGAATTCTATAAATTATTTTGATTCTATAGCAGATAAATGGAATGTCATAAGAGAAGATTATTTTGAAGAAAAGTTAAAATATATTTCCCTGTCTCAGTTTAATATAAAGGATAAAATTTGTGCAGATTTAGGATGTGGTACAGGATTTATTTCCTTAGCCTTATCAACTAAAGCTAAATTAGTTTTTTCTATTGATAACTCTAGAAATATGCTTAGGGAATTGCATAATACTGCAGTAGGTGAGGGGATAAATAATATTTATCCAATAAAAGGTTATATTGATGATTTGCCATTATTTGATAAGTCTATTGATGCAGTATTTATAAATATGGCATTACATCATATATTTGATACAAAAAAGGCTATAGAAGAAATGCATAGAGTGCTTAAAAAAGATGGGGTAGTGGTTATAACAGATGTAGAAAAACACAATGGCGAGTGGGCAAGAACAGAAATGCACGATGAGTGGCTTGGATTTTCACATAAACAGATAAAAGAATGGTTAATAGATGCAGGCTTTAAAAATATAGAAGTGCGTAGTACTGATTTAAAATGTAAGGGATATTCAAGTCTAAAAGAGTATACAGAAACAGGAATATTTGTAGCAACAGGAATTAAGAAGGAGGAATAAAAAATGAAAATTGAATCATTATTAATACATGGTGGAATTGATGGAGATAAACATACAGGAGCGGTGAATGTACCAATATATCAAACATCCACTTATAGACAATCAGAGTTAGGGGTAAATAGTGGATATGAATACTCAAGAACAGGAAACCCAACAAGAGAAGCTTTAGAAAAACTTATTGCAGAGCTTGAAAGTGGATATGCAGGTTTTGCATTTGCCTCAGGAATGTCAGCTATATCAACAGTGTTGATGCTTTTTAAAAGTGAAGATAAAATTTTAATATCTAATAATGTATATGGTGGAAGTTTTAGGGTTTTGGATAAAGTATTTAAGAACTTTAACGTAAAGTATGAACTCGTTGATACTAGCGATGTTAAAACAGTTGAAAATAAGATTACAGAAGATGTTAAAGCAATATTTATTGAAACACCAACAAATCCACTGATGACTATAACTGATATAGGTAAAATTGCTGAAATAGCTAAAAAGCATGGAATATTAACAATAGTAGATAACACATTTATGACTCCATATCTACAAAGACCAATAGAACTTGGAGCAGATATTGTAGTTCATAGTGCAACTAAATATTTAGGTGGACATAGTGATTTAATAGCTGGACTTGCTGTAGTAAACAATAAAGAATTAGCAGATAAGCTTCATTTTGTACAAAATTCCACAGGAGGAATATTAAATCCATTTGATTCATTTTTACTAATTAGAGGAATAAAGACGCTGTCTGTAAGAATGGATAGACATATTGAGAATGCACAATATATTGCAGAATTTCTTAAAGATCATCCAGCAGTAGACAAGGTTTATTATCCAGGATTTAGTGATTGTGAAGGATATGAAATTCATAAAAATCAAGCTAATGGAGCTGGTGCTATGATATCTTTTGTTTTAAAAGAAGGTTTCGATATCAATAAGTTTTTCAAAGGTTTAAAAGTTGTAACATTAGCAGAAAGCTTAGGAGGAGTTGAATCATTAGTATGTCACCCTGCAACTATGACACATGCTGCTATACCATTTGAAATAAGACAGCAAATAGGAATAGTGGACAACTTAATAAGGTTATCAGTTGGAATCGAAAATAAACAGGATTTAGTTAATGATGTAAAAAATGCTTTAGAGGAGGCAAAATAATGAAAATAGAAAGTTTTGAATTAGATCATACAAAGGTTGTAGCTCCTTACGCTAGAAAAGCAGGAGTATACAGAGGAAAGCGTGGGGATTCGATTACTAAATTTGATTTAAGATTTATGCAGCCAAATGAAGGAGAGATACCAACTGCGGCTATTCATACTCTAGAACATTTACTTGCAGGATATCTAAGGGATGAATTGGAAGAAATAATTGATGTTTCACCTATGGGCTGCAGAACAGGTTTTTATATGACAATATGGGGGGACAGAACAGTTGAAGAAATAAGAGAAGCACTTATTAAAGCATTAGAAAAAGTAGTTGAGACAACTGAGGTACCTGCAGTCAATGAAATTCAATGTGGAAATTACAGGGATCATTCTTTATTCTCTGCTGTAGAATATGCTAAATTGGTGCTTAGGGGGTTTGAAAAACTATGATGTATTTAAATGATATAAGAGAACTTGTGGGAAATACTCCTTTATTAAAAATAAATAATTTTAATACAAAGGAGGGGGTTAACATTTTTGCAAAACTTGAGCACCTTAATCCAGGTGGAAGTGTAAAAGATAGAATTGGTGTATACATGATAGAAAAAGCAGAAGAACAAGGAATTTTAAAACCGGGAGATACTATAGTTGAAGCTACTGCAGGTAATACTGGATTAGGATTAGCACTTGGAGCATTAAATAAAGGATATAGAGTAATATTTCTAGTTCCTGAAAAGTTTTCTATAGAAAAGCAGTTGCTTATGAAGGCTCTAGGTGCAGAGATAATAAACACTCCAAGAGAAGAGGGTATGGCAGGGGCTATTGAAAAATCAGAAGAGCTGTTAAATACCATACCAAATTCAGTTTCACTTAAACAATTTGAAAATCCATCTAATCCAATGATACATTACCTAACTACAGGACCAGAGATATACTTATCATTGGAAGGCAAAATAGATTACTTTGTAGCTGGTGTAGGTAGCGGAGGCACCTTTACAGGTATTGCAGGATATTTTAAGGAAAAGAGTAGTAACATAAAGGCGGTAATTGCAGACCCTGAAGGTTCTACAATAGGAGGTGGTATAGAAGGTTGCTATGCTATAGAAGGAATAGGAAATAATTTCATACCTATAACATTGGATATGAGTCTTGTTGACAAAGTTGTAAAAGTGAATGATAGAGAGGCATTTGATATGGTAAAGGAATTAGCAAAAAAAGAAGGACTTATAGTCGGCTCATCTTCAGGTGCAGCTATGGCAGCAGCATTAAAGTTAGCAGATACAATTGATTCAGGCAACATTGTGGTAGTTTTTCCTGATAGAGGGGATAGATATTTCAGTAAGAATATTTATTAATATTTAAATATACTAGATGTGAAAATTAATTAATCAATAAATGGAGGAATTTATGATGATAAGAAGCAAGAAAATAAAAATAATTGTAGCAATGGGAGTATTAGCAGTTATGGCCTTTACAGGATGCTCAACAGCATCCTCCACACAATCTGAAAAAAGTTCACAAGCTAAAGTTATAAAAATAGGTATGTCAGGTTCATATTATCCTTATACATTTAAGAATAAAGAAAATAATATTGATGGTTTTGAAGTAGATGTTTGGAAAGAAATAGGCAAGAGGACAGGGTATAAACCTGAATTTATAACTGCGTCATTTAGTGGACTATTTGGAATGTTGGATACTGGAAAGATAGATACTATTGCAAATCAAATAACAATAACGGATAAGAGAAAAGATAAATATTTGTTAACCAATGCATATGTATATTCAGGTGCACAGATTATGGTTAAGAAGGATAATGATTCAATTAAGGCATTAGAGGATTTAAAAGGAAAGAAAATAGGAGTAAGTTTAGGAAGTAACTATGAACAGATAATAAAAGTAAATGATAAAAATAATGAAATTAAGGTAGTAACTTATGAAAATGATGGTGGAATGAGGCAGGATGTTGCATTAGGAAGAATTGATGCTATGATGGACGATAAAGTATCAGCACTAGCTGTAGTTCAAGAAAATAAACTTCCACTTCAATTAGCCGGTAAAGATGTTCAGCCATTAGAAAATGCTTTTCCTTTTGTTAAAAATGATAAAAACAAAGTAATAGTTGAAAAGGTTAATAAGGCTATTACAGATATGAGGGCAGATGGAACGTTGGGAAAAATATCTAATAAATGGGTTAATATTGATATAACTAAAAAATAATGTTAGGTGGTTGTACTAATGAAAGCAGACTTTGACGTAACTTATATGATGCAAGCATTTCCGTTGTTAGGTAAATATATATATTTAACTATTAGTCTTTCAGTAATATCAATGATAATAGGATTGAGTATATCTTTAATATTAGTAAGTATTATAACTTACAAAATAAAAGGTTTGAACTCATTGTCAAAAATATATATATCATTTTTTAGAGGAACGCCTTTATTAGTACAACTTTTTTTGTTGTACTATGGTCTACCTCAAGTTTTACCTATTTTTAAAAATATTAATGCTTATACAGCAGCTATAATTGGTTTAAGCATGAATAGTTCAGCGTACATGGTAGAGACTTTGCGCGGATCAATAAGCTCTGTGGATAAAGGTCAAATGGAAGCAGCTTTATCTTTGGGAATGAGTCATTGGCAAGGAATGAAGAGAATAGTGCTTCCACAAGCTGCTAGAGTGGCGATACCTTCCCTAGGAAATATTTTTGTGGATTTAGTAAAGAGTTCTTCTTTAGCATTTACTCTTGGAGTAGCAGAGATTTTGGCACAAGCTCAGATGTCTGCAGCAGCAACTTACAAGTTTTTTGAAAACTATTTAGCTGTTGCATTAATATATTGGGGTATTATAATATTCTTTAATTACATTCAGAAGATATTAGAAAATAAAATGAATCATGCATATTAATCTGAGTTAAATTTGTATTGATAACATATTTAAATAGCTAAACTAATAACTATTTAAATATGTTATTTGATTGTAAAATTATACCCCAGTAGAATTAGAATTATAGAACATGGAAAAATTTTGTGTTTTAGAAAGTGGGGATATTTTGGAAAAAAATTGTATTTGTGGAGTATGTCAAGCTGGCTGTGAGGTCACAGTCACATTAGAAAAAGGAAGAATAGAAAGTGTAAAACCAAATTCAAAATCAAAGTATGGACATCTTTGTGCCATAGGGGCTAAAACAAAGGAAGTAATATATTCTCCAAATAGAGTTTTAAAACCTCTAATAAGAAATGGAGAAAAAGGAATTGTAAGTTTCAGAGAAGGAACTTGGAATGAAGCTTTAGACTTAATTGAAGAAAATTTAAAAGGTATAAAGGATAAATATGGAGCAAAATCTATAGCAAGTTATATGGGAAGAGGTACTTTAGAAGTGGCCCTTAGAGCATTAGGAGATTTTCCTTTTAAGGAATTTGGTACTTCTAACGATATGGAATGTGGGTCCATATGTAATGAGGCGTCTACCTTAATTACTCCAGCAACTACTTTTGGCGTCCATGCTCAAAATGTGAGTACTGATTTTAAAAATGCAGATACTATAGTTATATGGGGAATAAATCCTTTTAAAAATAATCCTCCAACAGCTTATAAAAGCATAAAAGAGGCTAAAAAAAGAGGTGCTTATATAATATCTGTAGATCCTAGGAAGAATCAAACTGCAGAATTAGCTGATCTTTGGATTCCAGTAAAACCAGGTACTGATGGAGCTTTGGCACTTGGGCTTATGAACGTACTTATTAAAGAGAAAAATTATGATGAAGAATTTGTACATAATTGGACTATAGGCTTTGAAGAATTAAAAGAATACGTAAAGAATTTTGATTTAGATAGAGTGGAAAAGCTTTGTGGTATAGACAAAAATATAATACTGAATTTTGCAAGTAAAATAACTAAACATAAGAGAACAGCTTTAACCTTTTATACAGGTTTGGAATATGCACCAAGTGGAACACAAAATATGAGATCTTTATATACTCTCATGGCTATTACAGGAAACATGGACAATCAAGGAGGCTTGTATATAGACAATTATCCTGTAGAAGGTATTAGAGAAAAACCTTGTGCAAAAGGGGAGTTACCAGTTGGTGCAGATGTATATCCAGTTTATTATGCTTTAACTGGTAAAGGACAATTTGGAGAATTTCCTAAAGCAGTTATAGAGAAAAAACCTTATGGAATAGAATCATTAGTTATTGTAGGAGGGTCACCGATAGTATCTTACCCTTCAACAGAAATATGGAAAAAAGCTTATGAAAAATTAAAGTTTTTAGTTGTATTAGATAGATTTATGCCAGAAGAGGCTAAGTGGGCAGATGTCATACTACCTGTGGCTACCCATTATGAAAGAGCATCATTCCAAAGGTATAATGATAAAATAGCTGTAAGAGAAAAAATTATAGAGCCAATGGGTGAGGCAAAAGAAGATTTAAGGATTTTTTATGAAATAGCTAGCAGACTGGGATATGGAGAAAGATTTCCTAAAAATTGGGAAGAAATTATTAATATGGCCTTTAAGGGTAATAAAAATATTATAGATACTTTAAAAGAAAATGGACAGGTTTCTTTAGATAAAAAACCTATAATTTATAAAAAGTATGAAAAAGGACTTTTAAGAGTAGATGGTAACAAAGGTTTCCCTACAGTATCTGGAAAATTTGAAATAAGTTCTTTATTGTTAAAAAAGTATGGATATGATCCGCTGCCAGTATATACAGACCCTTATGAAAGAATAAAGGATAAAATGAAAAAATATCCTTTAACTTTAACTACAGGAGCTAGAGGCATTGTAAGGCAAAACTCTCAATACCTTGAAATACCAGAACTTATAAAATACGACATAGAACCTTTATTAGAAATAAACCCTAAGGATGCAGAAAAAAGGAATATAGATCATGGAGATAAGGTAAAGCTGATAACTTCTAATGGGCACATAGAGTTTAAAGCTGTAGTAACTGAGAAAATAGGTGAAGGAATAATTCACGCACCTCATGGTGGTGGAAAATATACAGAAAATGAAAATTGGAGAGAAACTAATGTAAATTCCCTTATAAATTACCTAGATAGAGATCCAATTTCAGGATTTATAGTGCTTAAATCTTTGTGTTGTGAAGTAAAAAAAGTTTGATAAGAAAAAGTCAGATCATTTTGATCTGGCTTTTTTTAGTGCCAAGACAGTTGCACATTCATAAGATTTCTTTATGAAATTAAAACCTTAAATTTAATAAATAGGTAGAGAATATAAAATTAAGTAATTAATGTCGAATCAACTATAAATAAATGAAATAAATGAAAATAATGGATATGTGTTAATATAGAAATATGGAGATTTTTTATGAATAATGTATAAAAAAGAGAAGGAGGAAGAAAATGTGTCAAAAATCTTAGTTGAATTTATTAATACTTGACCAAGCTGTGATTGTTATAGCGAGTTCGTTAAAAAAATTTCACATAAGCATGAAAAGATTATAAATTGCAAAATTTATAATGCAGGTAAAGATTTAAGTTACATAAAAAAATATGGACCTGTGATGAAAGGAACTTTAATAATAAATGAAAGAAAAAAAATAGACAGGCTATCTAAAACTATTATAGAAAAGGCTATAGAGGAAGCCATAAAGGAAATGTGATTATGGAAATTTTAAATAAAATTATTTTAACAACTATATATATTTTTAACGACACTTCCACTTGGCTGGTAGTAAGTTTTATATTCGCAGGACTCCTACGAAATATACTTACTCCAGACAAGTTTCAGAGAGCTTTAGGAAATAAAAAATTTTCTTCAATAATTAAAGCTACTATATCTGGAGCGCTGCTTCCTATATGCAGTTGCGGGGTAATTCCATTAGGAGTTAGTATTTATTATTCAGGAGCATATCTTGGACCAACTCTTGCATTTATGACGGCTACACCTATAATAAATCCAGTGGCTATGCTTTTAACGTTTGGTATGCTAGGTCCCAAAATTGGAATTATATATTTTATAACAGGAGTTACAGCTCCTATAGTAATAGGTATTATAGGAAACTGCCTAGCAGGCAAAGAGCTGCAACTACCTGGTATAGACGAAGAATCAGGTTGTACAACATTACAGTGTGATGAAGAGGAAAGTTTATTAAAAAAGTTGACTTCAGGATTAAACTGGGGATTTACGGATTTGGGTTATACTGTTAGCAAATATGTAGTTCCAGGAATTTTACTAGCAGGTGTAATTTTATCTTTAGTTCCAGAAGAATTTATACAAAGTTATCTTGGGGACACAGGTGTTATTTCTCTAGGGGGCATAGCTATACTAAGTGGAGTTATGTACGTATGTGCTGTAGGACATATACCTTTTATAGCTGCATTAGTTGCAGGCGGTGCTTCTCCGGGAACAGCTATAACATTTCTTATGACAGGGGCAGCTACTAATATACCAGAGCTTGTAAGCATATATAAGCTTATTGGGAAAAGAGCTGTTCTTATTTATGGAGTAGTGGTTACTGTTATATCATTTATAGCAGGTTATATAGCTAATTTAGTATTACTGCCTGGATTTGCTCCATTTGTTAATTTAAATAGATCAGGAGGAGCTATAAGTATTGCCAATAAAATGATACTTGATATGCCAGATCCATTAAAGTATGGATGTTCTATTATTGTGTTTGGGCTATTTTTACTTTCAATTTGGCCTAGAGTTAAAAGATGTCTTATTAACGAAGGAGTTTAAGGGAAAATGAAAAAGTTTATATTAGTTTCTTTAACTATAAGTTTGTTATTAACTATTTCAGCATGTTCTAATAAACAGCATGCATCTAAAGAAAAAAATAATACAGAATCAATAGGAGTAAAAGGAGATAACAAGTTATTACAATATTTTAAAGAAACACATAAAGATAAAAAAGTATTAAAAGCAGAAGAAGATGATATAGACGGAGATGGAATTAAGGATTTAGTTGTTATATTCAATGAGAGTAAAGATAATAACAAGATGGTAGTTATAGTTGAGAAAGGCGATAGGTATGAATACTCCAATGAGGTTGCGGCGCCAATATCAAATCAAAAAATAGAATTTAAGGATATAGACAATAAGCCACCTATGGAAATAGTTGTGTCGGGTTCTAGGGGAAACAAATTAGGATACGCTATATTCAGGCTTGAAAATATGAAGCTTATAGATTTATTTGGAGAAGGTATGAAGAATTGTTGTTAGACATTATTTTAATTTATATATTTTAGGAGGGCTTTATTATGAACAAAAAGAAAATTACAGCAATAGTTATGGGAATGGTTATGGTTACTAGTTCATTTTTAACAGGTTGTGGAAGTAAATCAACTAGTAGCACAGGTGATGGAAATAAGGATAAGGACTATGTAGTTAAACTTGGATACTACAATTGTGATCACATGACAGCTGCTTGTATAGGAAAAGATGCGGGTATATTTGATAAATTAGGATTAAAAGTAGAGGTTACTGGCAATGGGAAAGTTCCAGAAGCTATGGCTGCTGGAAAAATGGATGTAGGATATATAGGAAGCGGTGGATTAATAGCATCTCAAATGAAGGGATCACCTATAATGGTGGCTGCAAATAATCATATAGGAGGTTCTTATTATCTTGTGGTTAAAAATAGTATCAAAGATCCAAAAGATTTAATAGGGAAAAAACTTGCTATAGGAAGTAAACCAGAAAATGATTTATCTTGGGTTGAAATGTCAAAAAAATTAAATATACCAGTAGAAGGTAAAAACTATGCACCAGTAGATATGTCTGGTCTTAAGGATAAATATTTAGCATTTAAAACAGATAAAATTGATGGATATACTACATGTGACCCATGGGGATCAATGGCTGAATACGAGAAAACAGGACATATAATGGCAACTTATGCAGAGCCAGATGGACAATGGGGAGCTTGTTGTTTCTATTCTATGAATACAAAGTTTGCTAAGGAACATCCAGAATTAGCTAAAAAGATGATTCTTGCACATACTCAATCTATGGAATATATATACAATCACCCTGTTAAATCAGCAAAGATATTTGCTAAAAACTATAATGTTCCAGAAGAAGTAGCACTTATGACTATATATAAAAAGACTGTTGGAGAAGGTAGAACACTTACTTGGAAAATAACTCCTGAATATATAAAACATGAAATAAAAGAACAGTTAAAGGTTAAGGGAATTGAAAAAGAACCAAAGTATGAAGATATAGTCCAAGATAAATTATTAAAAGAAAGTGGAGCAGATGATTTTGATAAATTTATAAAAGAAAAAATAGATCCTGTATTTCAAATTGGAATGACATATGAACAGTGGAAAAACAAAGCTATGGAAGTAGATAAATAATAAACAGAGTTCTTGGTTTCAGGCGGGGTTTGGACCCCATCAGAAGCTTAGAAATCGTTACTCAGAGTCGGTAGCCATAAGATAAAATGGAGAGAGGGTGTAACTAAAAACCAATGATTGATAACTTACAACTAGAAGGGGTAAAATTTAAAAATTATGATGCAGAAAGATTGTATATAAAAAGTATATATTCTAAATTAAGTTTGAAAGAAAACAAAGTTAGAAGAGCTTTAATGGAATACACAATAAATAATGCAAAGGCATTTAATATAAACAGTGGAGATGTGTGTATATGTGAAGCACTTCAAATTTCTATGGAGGAATTAAAAAATACTATTTATGAAATTAGAGAAAAGCAGTGTCTTGTATTTGATGAAGATGAAAATATAAATTTCATATATCCAGTATGTGCACTTCCAACTAATCATAGAGTGACTTTAGAAGATGGAAGAAATTTTTATGCTATGTGTGCAGTAGATGCTATGGGGACATCATTTACATTTAAACAAGATATATCTATAACGTCAATATGCAGTAAATGTGGAGAAAAAGTAAAAGTAGAATTAGTAAATGGTAAAATAAAAGATTTCTCTCCAAAAAATCTTCATATACTTCATGTGGATTTAAATAAGCATACAAATTGGTCTGGGAATTGCTGAAATATAATGAATTTCTTCTGTGAGAAGAGTCATTATGATGAATGGATTAGAGAAATGGAAGTAGATGAAGATATTATATTTTGTTTAGATCCAAAGGAAGCTTTGATGGTAGCAAAAATGCTATTTAGCGTTAAAGATATTTGAATATGAAATGCTTAAATAAAAAAATAGTAATATTTATATTTGCTTTAATTAGTATAGCTACTGCAATAGTTTTTATTCCAGTGGAAATTAAGACAATATATATTAAAATAGGAGTATCAGATGATTCTTCAGGGCTAATTATAGATTATTTGATAAGAAACAAGGGTTTGAAGGATATAAGCACAAAAAAAGAATTTCAATCGTATTCCATAAAGGATTGTTGTTCAAATACAGCAAGTTGGGCATTAAGTTCTCAGCTTTTAGATGTAGCTATAATGTGTCCTGACTCTGCAGAAAATTTAGTTAAGAAGGATAATAGATTTGAAGTTTTAGGTCCTTGTATTTTAAATTCAGATATATTTATTGTAAAATCACAAGATGCACCTAAAAGCTTTGGTATGTCACAAAATCGCAATGGACAGGAGCGAATGGTTAAAGATAAATATGGTGATAAAACTATTTTAATACCAATGTTAACAATATCCCTGCCATATGCATTAGAAAAAGAAAGTATAGACGGAATAGTTATAGATTCAGTAAAAGGATTTTTTGTAAAAGGAAATAAAATATCCAGCTTTAATAACAAAGATAATGTAAGTTATGTATTGGTGGTAAGTAAAAAATTTAAAAAGGATAAAAGGTATGAAAAATTTTTAAAGGCATTTAAAGAGTCGATAGATGAATTAAATAATATAAATATATTTGTAGAAGAATTTAGTAAATATAAGAATGTTAAAGTTTCTAAAGAGGAGGTGAACCTATGGAACCAGTTAAAGATGAAGTTTGTGTTTACAGTTCCAGAAGAAAAATAAACAAGGATAGAGTTTATGAGTTTATTTGCAGATTAATTATGTTTGGTATTATATTTGCAATTTGGACTTTAGCATCTAAACATTATAGCAACGATTTGTTATTACCTTCACCTGTGAAGGTGATTAAAGCTTTTGTAGCTTCTGTTACAAGTATTGAAGTTATAAAAAATTTATTGCTTACATTGAAGAGAGTCTTAACAGGATTTTCTTATGCTATGGTAATAGGTGTTCCACTAGGATTTTTAATGGGATATTTCAAAATAGCAGAAAGGCTTGTTGGGGGATTTATAGATTCTATAAGACAGGTGCCTATAATGGCTTGGGTTCCTCTTACTATAGTTTGGTTTGGTATTGGTGATGGACCCACAATATTTTTGATTGCATTTTCAGGAGTATTTCCAGTAATACTTAACACTATAGAAGGTGTTCGTAATATATCAAAGGATTATTATAATGCAGCAAGAAGTATGGGAGCAGGAAGATGGAGCATATTTGCTCATATAATAGTTCCAGCTACAATTCCAGATATTCTTATAGGGGCTAGGATAGCTATAAGTAGTGGATGGATGTCGGTTATCTGAGCGGAGTTCATAGCGACGAGTGCCGGTCTCGGCTACTCTATGGTAGAGGCCCAAACCAAAATGCAGACAGAAACCTTAATTGCATTAATGTTTTTAGCTGCTTTTGTAGGTTTTGGTATAGATAGGGCAATAAAACTTTTAAATAAATCTCTTACAAAGTGGAGGTTTGTACAATAATGAATCTTGAAATTAAAAATATAAATAAGACTTATAAAAATAATAAAAAACCTCATGTGGTTCTACAAAATGTTAGCTTTAATGTAAAAGAAGGAGAGTTTGTAACACTTTTAGGGCCTTCAGGTTGTGGAAAAACTACTCTTCTTACAATAATGGCAGGTTTCCAAAATTCGGATTCAGGAGAAATTTTATTAAATGAAACTGCTGTAAGTAAACCTGGTCCAGACCGAGGATTTGTTTTTCAAAACTATGCTTTATTTCCTTGGATGACTGTTAAAGAAAATATATTATATCCTATGAAACAGCAAAAGGTACCTAAAGAAGAAAGAGAAAAAAGATTAGAACATTTGCTATCTATGTCTCAATTAGATGGTAAAGAAAATTTGTATCCAAATCAACTTTCTGGAGGTATGAAACAGAGAACAGCTGTAATAAGAGCTTTAGCAAGTAAGCCAGAAGTTCTTCTTATGGATGAACCTTTAGGCGCTGTAGATTTTCAAATGAGACAAATTTTACAGGAAGAGCTAGAGAACATATGGCTTAAGGACAAAACTACTGTAATAATGGTAACACATGATGTAGATGAGGCAGTTTATCTAAGTGATAGAGTAATTGTGTTTTCAGCTCAAGGAGGAAAAATTATTGATGATATAAAAATAGATATTAATAGATCTCGTGATAGAAATAGCAGCCAATACGAGTACTATAAAAAACATCTTACTAATACACTTAAAACTTCTTTAGAAGGAAATTCTCATAAAGAAGTTTAAATAAATTTTTAATAAATGGGGGTATAAAAATGAAAGTAGCTTATGTATTAGAATCACCACATGCACAAAATATTTTAACCAATATGATTATTCCACAAATGGAAGCAGGAAATCATGGTGCTGATGTAGTTGGAATGTTCTTTATAATGGATAATGCATATTTTTTAATGGAAGGAACAGATACTGGGGAAAGACTGGCAAAACTACATGAAAAAACAGGAGTAGTGCTTTTAGGTTGTGATAAATGTGTAAAGGAAAGAAAGCTTGAAGACAAACTTGTTAAACAGGCTGCTATTGGATGCTTTCCAATATGCTATGCTACTTTAGATTCAGCTGGTGTTGATCATATAATAACAATTTAAATGAAATCAGCCATAGTAGCTGTAATATTTTTATAGTACTATGGCTTTAGTTTTGTTAAGATTAAATTTCAATGATATAGAAAAAACAATTTTGGTATTGTTTGTGAAGCAGTTAAATTAAGATATTTTTATTACCACTGATATCCGTTAACTCCCCCTTTTTCGTCATTAATTTTATCAAACCAACAGTCAAGAAGTTCAAACCAATTTCCTACAGTATTTATTTTAGGGTCTTGTCCATCTTCACACCATTTTAATTTACCATAATAATAATCTGCATCTAGTTTTGTTGTATCTATAGAGTTGTACCATTTTTGAAACTGCCAACTTGGAGCTTCTGTCCATGTATCAACATCCTTATACAGTTTATCGCCATCAGGTAAAAATATGCTTACTCCATTTTTTCCTTCTGTAAAGCCTTCATATTTTCTTCCGCCAAAAGAACAAACTATCATATCATCTACATTACTCATTACCTTTAAGGAGAAATTTTGAATATTTTCACTGAAATTTGAATCTAAGCTTATATGTTTACATAAATCATATAAATCAAAGTAAGGAGTATTTACCCAATTTCCTGGTAATTTTTCTTTGAAATAATGAATTAATGAAGTCTTTTTTTCTGTTCCTCTTAGTTTTTCTACATCTGATTTCTTATTTTCTTTCCATAAGGCTTTAGACAAATCATCAATAGAGTCCTTTACAGCTTTTACCTTTGAAAGATCTAAATAACTTAGCGATTGATCTATAAGGCCTATATCTTGTATATAATTTTTTTGTTCTTTTACAAATAAAGCGCCCAATTCATCATTTGTAACCGTAGATAAATCTTTGTTTAAAAAGCTAAATATTTTTTCGTAATTCAATCCTGAAACGGTAGCTTTAGGTGCAGATGCTACCATACCCTTAGCTTCAAAGCTTCCATTCCCTGGTCTATACTGATAAGCTACTTCTGTAGTCCCCATAAAACAAGCATCAAATACAAGTAAATCAACAGATTCTGCTTTAGTTAAAACATCTGATATTTCTCCTGTATATAAACAATCCCTTTCTTTTCCCTGCATATGCGAATCATCATAACAAATAGCTTTATACCTTATTTTATCCTCTTCAGTACTATCATCTCTTGCTCCCCCTCCATGATTTGACATTATAAGTACATATCTATCTGAAGTATAATTTGACTTACAGAAATCAACAAATTTCTTAAGAGTTCCTGCATCTCCCATATTTAATTCACAATCTTTTTCAGTTGTTATTTCAGGAAACTCAGTTCCTCCTCCTATCCTTTTTGCACTATGAGTTTCTATCTTATACAAACGGCTACCTGAAAAATTCTCACCTAAAACCTTAGCGTCATCTGAATACTCAGGAGTTCTATCAATTAGAACTATTAAATTTAAATCAGGATTGTCTGGATACCCTTTTTTCATCTTTTCTATATCTTCTAGAAGATCTGGTTCTAAATCATTGTCAGCATCGCAATATACCATAACAGTTAGCTTCTTATTACTAGATTCATTTGATTTTTTAACATTATTTTCTTTATTTTCAACTGACCTAGGTTGTTCTTGTGCATTTACAGAACTACAATTTATAAATAAAGACACTATAAAAAAACCAATAACCCAAAATAAGCTTGTTTTTATTTTAATAAACATATAACCCCTCCCTTTTTACATATATTACTATATTTTAACTGTAATTTCAATATTTTAACATTGAAAAACAAGAACTCTCTTTATCCCATGCTGCCGACTCTAATGTCCATGTTTAATTATGAAACTCCTCTTCCTATTGTCAGAGGAGTGCTCACAGAGTAAGCGACCATATCAAAATCATAGATTTTGTATGTCTGCTTAACCGATTCACACCAAATTTAAAATTTGGGTTCTCTGCTTATAGAACTTACTATATTTACGCCTTTAATAAATTTTTAACACAAAAAATCATATTTGTGATTTTTTAACTTCACGTTTTTGAATATAAAGCAATAAAAAGTTTATTTTTTTCTAACATTGTTAATATATTTTTTGCTTTGTTGATAGTTTGCTTTCTATTTTGACGTTAAACCTCATTTTTCATATAATGTATTTTTAACCTTGAAATGTAAAAAAAAGTATGATAATATATTGAATATAAAGAATCTTTCGAATCTTACTAAAATTTTTTAAAAAAATATTTTTGATTTTTTTTTATAATGAAAAATGCACATTTCTTCATTGTTTTACTGCAAACTATATTCATATGCGATTATATTCTTTCACAAACTAAATTCACAGTTAACTCAAAATTTATGTAATTATTTATTTATTAACGTTTTAAAATATCGGTTATTTAATAAATGCTGTATAACATAAAATGGTGAATTATTTCTTGCAAATATTCATATTGCAGTATATTCCAAATATTGGTACGCAACATTTGGGAAATAACCAAAATATTTTATATAATAAATTAAATTTAGGGGGTTCTTATTATGCACAAAAAACTACATGCCTTAATAATTTCCACTATCATTACAGGATCATTGTTGTGTCCTTATGTTGCTAATGCTAAAACAGCTGATACTCCAAACCATGCTAAGAAAATAATTCAATTGGACAAACATGATAACCTAGGATTGATAAAAGGTCATCTTGCAGACAACAAAACTAAGGATATGAAGGGCGTAGTCGAATTTTTTAAAGAAAATACAGATCTATTCCATATTGAAAATCCTGAAGCTGAATTAAAGCTAGTAAACGTTTCAAATGATAAAGTAGGAAATACTCACGTTAGAGTTCAACAGATTTGGAAAGGCGAAGAAATATTTGGTAATCAATATATAATTCATTATAATAAAGAAGGCTGTATTTACTCTGTTAATGGAAAACTTACTCCAGATATAAGCAAAAAATATTCTGCTAGTAAAGATTCCTATAAAATAAATGAATCTAAAGCTATAGACATAGCAAAGAAAAGTGTTAATGTAAGTACTCCTGCTTATAATCCAACTGCTAAATCATATATATTTAATCTAGATGGAGAATATCTTCCTGTTTACGAAGTAAAATTATCTGCTATGGAACCAGAAGTTTCAAATTGGACTGTATATGTTAGTCGTGAAACTGGAGATGTTGTGAAAAAACTTAATCGCTCAGAAACTGTATCTACTGAAACTGAAGGTACAGGAGTACTAGGCGATAAGAAAACTATAACTGTTGACTCTTCAAATGGAAAATATTCTTTAGTAGATAATAAATCTGGAGTTACAGTAAAGACTTATGATGGTTCTAGTATAAAAACTAATAATACTACATGGATTAGTTATTTGCTACCTGGAACTCTTTATACTAAATCAACCCCTAAATTTAATGATGAAAAAGATAAAGCTGCTGTAGATGCACATGCTTATGGAAAAGTTGTTTATAATTATTATAAAAATGAATTTGGAAGAAATAGTTTAGATAATAAAGGTATGGATATTAAATCTACAGTGCATGTAGGTACTAATTGGAAAAATGCTATGTGGAATGGAGAGCAAATGGTTTACGGAGACGGAGATGGAGTGACAGTTTTACCGTTATCTGGAGGCGTAGATGTAGTTGCTCATGAATTAACTCATGGTGTAGATACCTTCAGCGCTAATCTTGACTATGAAGAACAATCTGGTGCTTTAAATGAATCCTTCTCAGATGTATTTGGTACTTTAATAAAATTTGACTACAGAAAAGGCAATGCTACTTATTTAGTTGGAGAAGATATTTGGACTCCTGGTACCGGTAAGGCATTAAGAGATATGGAAAATCCTGATGGACCTAAAGGAGCTAGACCTCAACCTGCTCATATGAAAGATTATGTACAAGGTGGTAATGTTCACGTAAACTCTGGAATACCAAATAAAGCTGCTTGTATAGTAATGAAAACTATAGGACATGAAAAAACTGCTCAAATATACTATAATGCTTTAACAGCTGGTTTACGTAATGACTCAGATTTCCGTTATGCAAGACTTATATTAATTGAAAAAGCAAATGATCTTTTTGGTGAAAATTCTACTGAATCTCAAGCTGTAGCTAATGCATTTGATACTGTAGGTATACAATAAATTAAAAAAGGGATAGAGTAATATCTATCCCTTTTCTCATAATTAGACTTTAATTAATACGAATTAGTTAACAATATATAATTAGGAGGTTTTAACATGAAAAATAAATTTGTTTTTCAAGGTATAGCTACTAATGAAGTGTATTTTGAAGCCGTAAAATGTAAAGATATACCGCAGATTTTAAAGGATAAAATAGAACTACATAAAAATAAAGAAGGATTTACGCTTTACTATAATGAACAGGATGATCATTTGTATATAGCCATTATGGCAGGCTGTAAATCTATGGCTGATTATAAAATAGAAGTTACCAATGTAGATGATGTAGAAGGACGATTACATGTATTTACTACAGAGATGATACCTAAGTATGAAGCTAACTTATCTAAAATTATAGCTTATCCTTATACTGTGATAAAACTACAAGTTACTACTTTTGAAGTACATGTAAAAAAAGCTTCTAATGAAAATTACTCATATTTTGAATAAATTCACTCTTAAAAATCACTTAAATCTATGGAAAATGGAAAATTGCAATATATAAATCTTTACTATGATTTTTTATCTTTAAACTTGCGAAAAAAAAACCACTATGCTATACTTTAGGTGAACTTAATAAAAGCTGTTATTTTAAGGAATGCGGTGAGAATCCGCAACAGCCCCCGCTACTGTAACTGCGGATGAGGAACAAAAACCACTGGAAAAATAATTTTTGTTTTTTCGGGAAGGTGTTCTAAATGTGAAGCAGAGTCAGGATACTTAAATGATGGTTTCTTTTAATAGGTTTCTTCGGAGGGAAGAAATGTGCAGGCGGTATTGTGCATTTAGGCTCCTCAAAGAAGAGGAGTTTTTTTATTTTCTAATACTTATCAAAGAGGATAAGTACTCAAACAAAGAAGTTTGAGGTTAATTAATTATTGACAGTTTGTCACTAGGATATTAAAATGAAATAAGCACAAAGAAGTGCAAGATAGAGCAATGAAGCTCCATAGGGAAACCTATGGAGCTTTTGTTATTAAAAGAAGGGGGAAAAATGATGAATTTTAAAATAAATACTAAAGTATGCTTTGGAGAAAATTCTCTAGAATCCTTAAAAGAACTAAGTATTAAAAAGGCTTTTGTAGTAACAGACCCATTTATGGTAAAGTGTGGTGCTGTAAAGAATGTAACTGATATTTTAGAATATATGAAAGTGCCATATACAGTATTTCAGGATATTGTACCAGATCCACCTGTGGAAAAGGTAGTGGAAGGTGTAGGTGAATTTATAAAGGCAGAATGTGACACAGTTATAGCATTAGGAGGAGGGTCAGCTATAGATGCAGCTAAAGCTATAAAAGATTTTGCTATAAAGATTAAAGGTGAAGGAACAGCTTATTTTGTAGCAATCCCTACTACTAGTGGGACAGGCTCAGAAGTTACATCATTTTCTGTAATATCAGATAAGGAAAAAAATATTAAATATCCTCTTGTAAGTGATGATTTACTCCCAGATATGGCAATATTGGATCCAAAACTTGTGGTAACGGTACCTAAAGTTATAACTGCAGATACAGGTATGGATGTACTAACTCATGCCATAGAAGCATATGTTTCTACGAAAAGCAGTGATTTTAGTGATGCATTGGCAGAAAAGGCTATTAAATTGGTTTATAATTATATTTTAAAAGCTTATCATACTGGAGACGACATAGAAGCTAGAGAAAAAATGCATAATGCTTCTTGTATAGCCGGTATGGCATTTAATAATGCATCCTTAGGATTAAACCATGGACTTGCTCATGTGTTAGGAGCTAAATTTAAAATTCCCCATGGAAGAATTAACGCTATATTGCTTCCTCATATAATAAAGTTTAATGCTAATATAAGTGGATATGATGAAAAAACTCATAGTGAAGCTGCAAAAAAATATGGAAATATATCTAAAATTCTGTATATGTCTGGCTCTAATACAAAGGTAGCTGTTAACAATTTAGTTAACTCTATTATAAAACTAGAAAAAGATATGAAGATGCCAACATCACTTAGAGAACAAGGTGTATCAAAAAATGATTTAGACTTGTTTAAAGAAGATATAGCAAAAGCTGCATTAATGGATGCTTGTACTAAAACAAATCCACGAAAACCAAGTTTAAAAGAAGTAATTGAATTAATAGAAAATTTATATTAATAAACATATTGACATGCTTACAAATTATGAGTAAAATAATATATAACACAAAGGCGTGTTTAATGTAATTGTAAGCAAAGGGGCTTCTTCTAATTTATGTATTATTATACATGTAGGAGAGGTCTTTTATTTTTATCACCACTACTAATAGTTAATTACAAAGGGATGATAATATGGAAGAAAAGCAAAGGGTAATTCAAGAGTATGTGCCTGGTAAACAGGTTACATTAGCTCATTTAATAGCAAATCCAAATGAGGACATTTTTAAAAAGCTTGGTTTAAATGGTGAAAATAGAAATGCAATTGGTATACTTACTATAACACCAAGTGAGGCAGCTATAATAGCAGCCGATGTTGCTACAAAGTCAGCTGGAGTTTCTATTGGATTTATAGACAGGTTTAGTGGATCATTAGTAGTTTCAGGGGATGTAGCGTCAGTGGAAGCTTCACTTGAAGAAGTGCTAAAGACACTAAATGACATTCTTAAATTTTCAATCCCAAGTATTACTAGATCTTAGTAAAGTTAGGTGGGAGTTATGAAAAAATTTATATTAATTGGTAAGAGTGGATGTGGAAAAACTACGCTATGCCAAAAAATTAATGGAGAGAATTTAGAATACAAAAAGACCCAAGCTGTGGAAGTTTATACCAACATGATAGATACTCCAGGTGAGTATTTAGAAAACAGAGCGTACTACAGAGCGTTAATAGTTACCGCAGTAGACGTAGACGTAATAGCATTGGTAAACGATTTAACTCAAGATCAAAGTTTTATTCCACCAGGATTTGCTTCTGTTTTTTCAAAGCCTGTAATTGGAATAATAACAAAAATAGATTTAGTTCAAGATCCGGAAAAAATAAAGAGAGCAGAAGAAATATTGAAAGAAGCAGGGGTTGAAAAAATATTCAAAGTATCTGCAGTAGGTGGCTTTGGAATTAAAGACCTCATAAGTTATTTAAATTAATAATCTGAGGTGATTTTATGAAAAAAAGATTGGTAGTCGCAGAAGATGAACCAATTACTAGGATGGATCTTAAAGATTTACTTGAAGAAGCTGGCTACGACGTAGTAGGCGAGGCAACGGATGGGATCGATGTAATACAGCTTTGTAAAAAGCATAAACCAGATCTAGTGCTGATGGATATAAAAATGCCTTTTTTAGATGGATTGAAAGCAGCACAGGTATTAACTTCAGAAGGAATAGCTGGAGGCATTGTGTTAATCACAGCATTTAGTGACAGAGAGTACATAGATAAGGCTAAAAAATTGGGGGTTTTAGGATATCTTGTGAAGCCTTTGGATGAAAAAACAGTGGTAACGACTATTGAAATGGCTTTATCAAAGATGGATGAAATAGCTTCACTAAAAAAAGAGCTTTACAAGTCAAATACAAAGCTAGAAGAAAGAAAAATAATAGAAAAGGCAAAAGGGCTTATAATGACTCACGAAGGGCTAACAGAAGATGAAGCTTTTAAAAAAATAAGAAAACTCAGTATGGATAAAAGAAGCTCATTAAAAAGCATAAGTGAAGCATTGGTTTTAGCTTATGATTAGGGAATACTGTAAAAAGTACACATCTCTAAGTGAGAATGACATAGATAAAGTAATAGAAGTATCAAAATCCATGGAGTATATTGCAGAGTTAAATAATTGTGATGTATTTATAGATGTATCAACTAAGTATGAAGGTGAAGCTTTAGTAATATGTGAAAGTAAGCCAAGCAGTGGCAATTCCATATATAAGGAAACTGTAGTGGGTAAACTAGCACTTAGGGAGAATGAACCAGCGGTGCTAAGAACTTTAGAACTTGGGATATCAACCAAGGACCTTAAAGGGAAAACTCAGGAAGATATATATGTAAAACAAAGAACACTTCCTATAAAAAATAATGGAAAAACCATAGGTGTTATAATTCTAGAAATGGATATAAGCACGGAAGTTGAAGCACAAAAAGCCATATCAAAGCTTGCTAGAGACTATAAAAATCTTAGTAGTACCTTTGATGCACTTATAAGCAAGCAAGATACCTTCGGTGATGAACTAGAGTCTGCCATTTTAGCTTTTGATAAGGATGGATGTCTAGTTATAAGGAATAATAAGGCATTAGAACTTTATAAATTCTTTGGATACTTAGATGATATACAAAATCTTCACTATGATAATTTGGCTTTTGATGATTCTAAATTTAAGAACATAATAGAAGAGTTGGATGAAAAAAATACAAAGATAAAAGATATATATACTGGTGGAAGATATCTTAAGATTAAAAAGCTACTATACCATGAAGAAAATTTACAACTAATCCTTATAATTAATGATCTTACGGATATAAAGACAAAGGAAGCGGAAATTATTTCAAAGCAAGTAGCTATAAGAGAAATACACCATAGGGTAAAAAACAACCTTCAAACAATAGCATCACTTTTACGAATTCAAGGTAGAAGATGTGAAAGTGAAGAAGCAAAGATTTGTTTAATGGAAAGCCAAGGAAGAATTCTATCAATAGCAGCTACTCACGAACTTTTGGCACAGAGAATGCAAGATGATATATCTATAAATGAAGTATTAAATTTTATTAAAAGAAATATCATAAGGTGCTATACAAATACGACTACTAATGTGAGCATAGAAATAACTGGTGAAGACTTTCAAATAGATAGTGATAGAGCTACATCAATTGCTCTTATAGTAAATGAACTTATACAGAATTCTATGGATCACGGTTTTAAAAATAAGTCTTCTGGTAAGATAGATGTAATCATAAAGGGTAAAGGAAATCATAAGACATTAATAGTAAGAGATAATGGAATGGGCTTTAAAAATGGAAAACATAAAGATAATGGATTGGGTTTAAATATAGTTAAAAGCTATGTTAAGGATAAACTAAAAGGTAATATATCTATATCATCTAATGAAAAAGGAACAAAAATAGTTATAAATTTTAAAAATTAATACATTCTTATAAACCATTACAACGTTAGTAATGGCAATTTAAGCAAAGGAGCTTAAAGTTATTTTGAAAGGGATACTCCCTTCAATAGCTTTAAGCTCCTTTTGTGTTCGAAAGAGGTGGAAATCATGAAAGAAGAGATTTTAAGTGTAGGAATTGACATTGGAACATCAACTACACAATTAGTATTTTCAAAAATTACCTTAGAGAACATGGCATCTGACTTTTCAGTGCCAAGAGTTATTATTGCAGATAAAGAAATAGTATATAGAAGTGATATATATTTTACACCACTTGCAAATAACAAAAAAATTAATGGCTTAAAAATCAGAGAAATTATTGAAGAAGAGTACAAAAAAGCTAGTGTGCATAAGGAGAATATAAAAACTGGTGCGGTGATTATAACAGGAGAAACTGCAAGAAAAGAGAATGCTAATGAAGTTTTGCATAATTTAAGTGGTTTTGCAGGAGATTTTGTAGTAGCAACAGCAGGACCAGATTTGGAAAGCATACTATCAGCAAAAGGTGCAGGTACTGATAAGCATTCAAAAGAAAGAATGAACACAGTAGTAAATATTGATATTGGAGGTGGAACATCAAACTTAGCAGTGTTTAATTCAGGTGAACTTTTGGATACTGGATGTCTAGACATTGGAGGAAGACTTATAAAAGTAGATACAAATACAAAAGAGATAATATATATAGCACCTAAAATTGAAGAAATCATAATTAAAAAAGGTTTTGATTTGAAGGTTGGATATATAGCAACAAAATCAAATTTGCAACCAATAATAGATGAGATGGTTAAGCTTTTAGAAGAAAGTGTTGGAGTAAGAGATAAATCAGATTTTTATAAAAGAATCTTAACAAATAAAGGATTAAAGCTAAACTATGAAATAAACTGTATCACCTTTTCAGGAGGTGTAGCAGATTATATATATAATGAACAACAAGAAGAATGGGCTAAGTATGGAGATGTGGGAATACTTTTGGGAGAGGCTGTAAAAAACTCAAATTTATTTAAAAAGTTAACTTTGTTAAAATCCGCAGAAACCATTAGAGCTACAGTAGTAGGTGCTGGTTCACACACTACTGAAATAAGTGGTAGTACTATAACCTATACAGAAGATGTCTTTCCAATAAAAAACATTCCTATATTGAAGCTTAGTAAGGAAGATGAAGAAATCAGTGGGGAACAGCTAGTTGAAATAATTAAAGAAAAAATAAAGTGGTTTCAACTAGAGAGTGATCTTCAAAACATTGCAATCTCCTTTAATGGCAAAAAAAGCCCTTCATTTATAGAAGTGAAAAAAATGGCAAAGGCACTCATGGAAGGAATGGAAGAGCTAGTAAAAGGAGACTTTCCACTTGTTATTGTTGTGGAAAATGACATGGCAAAAGTATTAGGACAAACTATTCAAGGGATGCTTCAATATAAAAAACAAATTATATGTATTGATGGTATCAAGGTTGAAAATGGGGATTACATAGACATAGGAATGCCTCTGGCAGATGGAACCGTAGTTCCCGTAGTTATAAAAACATTAGTATTTAATTAAGAGGGGTGAAGATTTTGAAGTTAAAAACTAAATTATTTGGACATCATTATGAATTCAAATCTATAGTTGAAGTTTTAGCTAAAGCCAATGAAGAAAAATCAGGTGATAAATTAGCTAGAGTAGCAGCAACTTCTGCAGAAGAAAGAGTTGCTGCAAAGGTAGTATTATCAAGTTTAAAATTAGAAGATCTTAGAAACAATCCAGTGGTACCTTATGAAATTGATGAGGTTACAAGAATTATCCAAGATAATGTAAATGAAAAAATCTATGGCGAAATTAAAAACTGGACTGTGTCTGAACTTAGAGAGTGGATATTAAATGAAAATACAACAGGAGCAAATATTAAGAGAATTTCTAGAGGATTAACGTCCGAAATGGTTGCAGCAGTAGCAAAAATAATGTCAAATTTAGATTTAATATATGGAGCTAAGAAGATAAGAATTACAGCACACTGTAACACAACTATAGGTATGGATGGAACTTTATCTGCTAGACTTCAACCAAATCATCCAACAGATAATCCAGATGGAATTTTAACATCTCTTATGGAGGGATTAACTTTTGGTATAGGTGATGCAGTTATAGGATTAAATCCCGTTGATGATTCAGTGGAAAGTGTTTCAAGAGTTCTTAAGAGATTTGAAGATTTTAAAAATAAATGGGAAATACCAACTCAAAACTGTGTTCTTGCTCATGTAACAACACAGATGGAAGCAATAAGAAAAGGGGCTCCAGCAGATTTAATATTCCAATCAATAGCTGGTTCTCAAAAATCAAATGAAGCTTTTGGAATTAATGGAACAATGATAGAGGAAGCAAGACAATTAGCATTAAAGGAAGGAACTGCTACAGGACCAAATGTTATGTATTTTGAAACTGGACAAGGTTCTGAACTTTCATCAGAAGGACATCATGGAGTAGACCAAGTTACTATGGAAGCAAGATGTTATGGCTTTGCAAAAAAATATGACCCATTTATAGTTAATACTGTAGTAGGGTTCATAGGACCAGAGTATTTATATGATGCAAAACAAGTTATGAGAGCAGGTCTTGAAGATCATTTTATGGGTAAACTTACAGGATTGTCAATGGGTTGTGATGCTTGTTATACAAACCATATGAAGGCAGATCAAAACGATATAGAAAATTTAGCTGTTCTTTTAGCAGCAGCAGGTTGCAATTATTTTATGGGAGTACCACATGGTGATGATGTAATGCTTAATTATCAATGTACTGGATATCATGATACAGCTACATTAAGAGAACTTTTAAACTTAAATCCTATAAAAGAATTTAAAGAATGGATGGAAAAAATGGGATTGGTTGAAAATGGAAAACTTACAAAAAGAGCTGGAGATGCTTCAATATTCTTAAAGTAATACATGGAGGTGAAAAAATATGGTAAATGAAAATGAACTAAAATCTTTAGTAGAAGCCTTGCTTTCAGAAATGATCAACAAAGGTGAAGATGTTAACGGTGAACAGGTTAAAGATGCAATAAAAGAAAAACTTAGCACAGTCCCTTCAAATATAGAAGAGGGATATTTAGAGGATATCACAAAGGTAGATATAAAAAGTCAACTTTTAGTTCCAAATCCAGAAGATAGAGAAGGATACTTGAAGATGAAGCAGTATAGTCCTGCTAGAGTAGGAATTTGGAGAGCTGGTCCAAGATATAAAACAGAAACATCTTTAAGATTTAGAGCTGATCATGCAGCAGCTCAAGATTCAGTTTTTTCTTATGTATCTGAGGATTTTGTAAAGAAAATGAATTTAGTTTCTGTGGTAACACTATGCAAGGATAAAGACGAATACATTACAAGACCTGATTTGGGAAGAAAATTTTCAGATGAAACAAAAGAAACAATGAAAAAAAGCTTAAAAGTAAATCCAAAAGTTCAAATTGTTGTTGGAGATGGTTTAAGTTCAGCAGCTATAGAAGCTAATTTAGAAAATATATTACCAGCTATTGAACAAGGACTAAAATCTTACGGATTAGACTTTGGTAGTCATGTTTTTGTTAAACATTGCAGAGTAGCATCTATGGATGAAATTGGTGAATTAACTGGTGCAGATGTGGTATGTATGTTAGTTGGAGAAAGACCAGGTCTTGTTACAGCTGAATCAATGAGTGCTTACATAGCATATAAACCAACTGTAGGTATGTCAGAATCAAGAAGAACTGTTATATCTAATATCCACAGTGGTGGAACTCCAGCAGTTGAGGCTGGTGCACATATATCAGAACTTATTAAAAAGATGATTGAGAAAAAGATTTCTGGTATAGATTTAAAATTCTAGTAATGGAGGGGAAAATATGAAAAACGAAGCGATTCGCGCAACGGTTTTAAGTATAAAAATTATATCAAATGTTAGCCCAGATTTGGCTAAAGAGTTTAAATTAGAATCACATCAGAAAAGTTTAGGCTTAATAACAGCAGATATGGATGATGTTACTTACACAGCGCTTGATGAGGCTACAAAAGCTTCTGATGTAGAAGTTGTTTATGCTAAGTCAATGTATGCAGGAGCAGGCAATGCAGCTACAAAATTAGCTGGAGAAGTTATAGGAATTATAGCGGGTCCAAGTCCAGCTGAAGTAAGAAGTGGATTAAATGCAGCTATAGATTTTATTGAAAGTGGAGCACATTTTGTAAGTGCCAATGAGGATAATTCTATTCCATATTTTGCACACTGTGTATCAAGAACAGGATCATTCCTATCAAAGACAGCTGGAATTAAAGAAGGAGAAGCTTTAGCTTATCTTATAGCTCCACCACTGGAAGCTATGTATGGCTTAGATGCGGCTCTAAAAGCAGCAGATGTTGCAGTTGCAGCTTTCTTTGGACCACCTTCAGAAACAAACTTTGGTGGAGGATTATTAACAGGTAGTCAATCGGCTTGTAAGGCAGCTTGTGATGCTTTTGCTGCTGCTGTGCAGTATGTGGCTGAAAATCCTACTAATTTCTAAAGTTATTAAAGGATGATAGATATGAAAGTAAAAGCATTAGGAATGATTGAAGTTATGGGATACGTAGCTGCAATACAAGTATCCGACTGTGCTTTAAAGTCTGCAGATGTGAACCTATTAGGAGTAGAAAAGGTTAGTTCTGGAATAGTGACAGTTAAGTTACAAGGAGATGTTTCAGCAGTAGTTTCTGCTACAGAATCAGGCGCAGAGGCTGCAAGGCAAATGGGTAAATTGTTAACTTATTCAGTTATAGCAAAGACTCATGAAGAAACGTCTAAGATATTAGAAAATAAAAAGTTGGAAAATAAAGAAGTTGATCAACAAGTAGAGTTGCAGCAAGCTGAAAAACAACATGATGAAGGGGAAGAAGTTAAGGCTGTTAAAGAACAAATTGTTGAAGAGCATGAAGAAAATCAGAGTGAAGAACAAATTGTTAAACAAGTTGAAAAGAAAACTCCTGAAGAAGATGAGAAGGAAAAACAGCTTGAAAAAATGAAGGTTGTGCAGCTTAGGAGAATGGTAAGAAATATGAAAATAAAAAATTTCACTAAAGAAGAAATAAAGTTTGCAAGAAAAGAAAAACTTATAGAAGAAATATTGAAATATAGCAAGGAGGAGGATAAATAATGGAATTGTTAGATAAAGATTTAATATCAGTACAAGAAGTTAGAAATCTTGTAGTACAGGCTAAGGAAGCACAAAAAAAACTTGCTAGAATGTCTCAACAGCAGCTTGATACAATAGTAAAAGCTATTGCTGATGCAGGATATTCTAATAGAGAAAAGCTTGCTAAAATGGCAAATGAAGAGACAGGTTTTGGTAAGTGGGAAGATAAAATAATAAAGAACACTTTTGCGTCTAAAGGTGTATATGAAAAAATTAAAGACATGAAGACAGTTGGAATTATATCAGAAGATAAAGAAAATAAAATAATTGAAATTGCTGTACCAGTAGGTGTTATAGCTGGGCTAATACCATCTACAAATCCAACTTCTACAGTTATATACAAAGCAATGATAGCTTTAAAGGGCGGAAATGCAATTGTTTTTGCTCCACATCCAAATGCTAAAAAATGCATATTGGAAACAATAAAAGTAATAACAGATGCAGCTGTAGCAGCTGGTATGCCTGAAGGTGGTATTAGTGGAGTCACAGTACCAACTATGCAAGGTACTAGTGAACTTATGAAGCATAAAGATATGTCTTTAATACTTGCAACTGGTGGTTCTGCTATGGTTAAGGCAGCTTATTCATCAGGAACACCAGCTATAGGAGTAGGACCAGGAAATGGACCTGCATTTATAGAAAAAAGTGCAAATATTAAACTTGCTGTAAAGAGGATATTAGATTCAAAGACTTTTGATAATGGTACTATATGCGCTTCAGAGCAATCTGTCATAGTTGAAGATTGTATAAAAGATGAAGTTGTAAGAGAACTAAAAAATCAAGGTGCTTACTTCTTATGTAAAGAAGAATCTAAAAAGCTTGAAGCTTATATAATGAGAGCAAATGGAACTATGAATCCAGCTATAGTTGGAAGAAGTGTTCAGCATATAGCAAATTTAGTTGGACTTCAAATTCCACAAAGTGCAAGAGTTTTAGTGGCTGAAGAAACTAGAGTAGGTGCAAAAGTGCCTTATTCAAGAGAAAAACTAGCACCAATCTTAGCGTTTTATTCAGAGAAAAACTGGGAAGCTGCTTGTGAAAGATGTATAGAAATATTGAATAATGAGGGCGCAGGCCATACTATGACAATTCATTCAGAAGATGAACAAGTTATAAGAGAATTTGCATTAAAAAAACCTGTAGGTAGATTACTTGTAAATACTCCAGGAACTTTAGGTGGAATTGGTGCTTCAACAAATCTTATGCCAGCATTAACATTAGGTTGTGGTGCAGTAGGAGGAAGTTCTACTTCAGATAACATAGGACCATTTAACTTAATAAATATAAGAAGAGTTGCTTATGGTGTTAGAGAAATAGAGGAGTTAAGAGGAGATACTAGCAATCAGGCTTCAAATATAGAAGCAATGCCTGAAGTTAGTAATGATTTAGTAGACATGCTAGTAAAAAAAATACTAGAAAAATT
>CAZKOJ010000013.1:0-43859 GCA_964554365.1 uncultured Clostridium sp.
GATTTTGCTGAAGGTAAAATACTAGAAATTATAGAAAATATAGATTATGCAATAAAACCGTTATGTCCTCACTTTGATTTCTGTGGTGGATGTACATCTCAATTTCTGCCTTATGAAAAACAATTAGAATTAAAAACAGAACAAGCATTTGAACTTTTTCATAATGCAGGTATTGAGAATTTTGAATTTTTGGGCATAGAGAAAAGTCCCGAGGAATTTGAGTACAGAAACAAAATGGAATTCTCTTTTGGCGATGAGGAAAAAGGTGGAGAGCTTACTCTTGGAATGCATATGAAAGGGAGGAGCTTTTCTATTGTTAATGTAGATAATTGTAAAATAGTAGATGAAAATTTTAGAAAAGTTTTAGATACTGTGATAGATTATTTTAGAAAGCAACAGCTTCCTTATTATAGAGTAATGAAAAGAGAAGGTTATTTAAGAAATTTAGTTATAAGAGAAGGCAAGAACACAGGTGAAATACTAATAAATATAGTAACAACTTCCAAGATAGAATTTAATTTTGACGAGATTGCTGAAAAACTTAAGAGTTTAAGTTATGTGGGAGAACTAAAAGGAATATTGCATACTATAAATGACAGCCTCTCAGATGTAGTTCAGGCTGATAAAGTAGAAATACTTTATGGAAGAGACTATATAATTGAAGAACTTCTAGGCCTTAAATTTAAAATATCCCCTGAATCTTTCTTTCAAACTAACTCAAAGGGTGCAGAAAAACTGTACAGTATGGTTAAAGAATTTTTAGGAGATGTTTCTTCAAAAGTAGTTTTTGACCTTTATTGTGGTACTGGTACTATTGGTCAAATCGTAGCACCTAATGCTAAAAAGGTTGTAGGTGTTGAGCTTATAGAAGAAGCTGTAAAAGCTGCTAATGAAAATGCAGAACTTAATAGACTTTCAAACTGCAACTTTATAGCTGGAGATGTAGCCAAAGTTATAAAGACAATTGAGGATAAACCAGATGTCATAATATTAGACCCACCTAGACCAGGAGTACATCCTGCAGCATTAGACTATGTTATAAAATTTAATGCTCCAGATATAGTTTATGTATCTTGTAATCCTAAAACTCTAGTTGAGGACTTAAAGGTATTACAAGGGGCAGGATATAAAGTTAAAAAGGTGAAGTTGATGGATATGTTCCCTCATACCCCTCATGTGGAAACTGTGGTTAAGCTAAGCAAGTAATATCAAGGTTTCAAGGAGTAACAGTGTCGTAAAAATATATTACGATGGTTTGTGAAGTACTCGAGGACATGTATACACTCAGCCCATAGAGAACTTAAAGAGTATATAAAACGAGTTGGTAAAATAATTTATGAAAATAGAGTAAGTGAATAATATATGGATTGAAAAGCCTACCAAAGTAGCGTTTACAACGCTGGTAGGCTTTTTATGTATTTAGTGAAGAGATATGTAACTCTTCATATTTGATTTAGTTAAATTGTTATAATAGTCAAAAATCAAGAGATAGTTTTTTGTTTCAACATAAAACTTACTGTGAAATATATAATTTATTCTTATATTCAAGTTATTCATGACAGCACATCATTTAATCATTACAAAATTAATTATGAAGTATTGATATATTAGCCCATTTATCTGTAACAAAAAAGCATAAATTGCAATAGTATATACTATAAATCTTACATTTTATCCAGTGGTTCACGTAATCTTCAATTAAGAGAGAAGGATACACTGATTTAGTGTGATTTATATATACAACATTTACCAACTATATTTTCGTTAGATAAAAAGGAGGATGACATCATTTATGAATAATAATTATCAAAATAATAATTATCAACAAAACCAGGAAAATCAAGTGTATACAAATAATAATTGTAATGATGCAGCTAATGAATGCGACCCTTGTGCAGATGTTGATGTTAAGAATGAGAAAATGTGTGAACAAGTTTGTGTAAATCCTAATGTTATTTCCCGTGGAGATGTATTTGTTAAGATTCCAGTCTTATTGGCAGAGACAAGTATAACTATTCCTGTTGAAGCCGTTATTACGTTAGATAGAAATGCTATAGAAATTAAACGTATTAAAAAGAATGTATATTTAAATCAATGCCGTCTTATTCCATTTTCTCAAGATAAGCATGAATGTACTGGCCTATTATATATATCAGGTTTCATTAGAAAGAATATTGAGTATGCAACCGAAAGTTGTGTGAGTGATAATAATAAAAATATATGTGGAGATATAAGGCACTGCACTGTTAAAGTACCTTTTAATTGTACTACTAGAGTTAAATTTTTTAGAGAACCTTTCTTTTGTAAGAACCCTAATCCAAAAGAATTAGAATTCTTTACAGATGAGCTTAGAAGTTGTGATGCTTGTGCAGATCATGTAATTGGACGTGATCCTTGTGATCAGAATTTTACATCTACAGAAATATTTAATGAAAAACCTTTCTGTGAGTTAGTAAAAGCATGTATTACTGAAATTGATATTCATAAATGCCCAATGCCAATAAATGATGAATCCTGTGAAAACCCTACAGAACAAAGTTTCCGTAAATTCACTGAAAAAGTAGTAGTAGATTTAACATTAAAGGTATTACAAAAACAACAAGTAAAGATTAATTCATTAGGACCTGACAAATCTCATGAACCATGTTGTGAGCCATGTATTCCAGCTCCTAAGTGTCCTTCATGCGAGCCACACAATCCATATCCACCTTATACTAAACAAAAGGATTGTTAAAAGCTAGCAATTAAGCACTATATTATTGTTCTATTTAGATATTAATTTATATGCTCAGACTCAAAGCTTACTTAAGAGAGGTTTTGGGTCTGTTTTTAGGAAAAGATAAATATTGGAGCATAAGAAAGCATTAACTAGAATTATTACTAGAAAAATAGAAAATGAACATACAAATATAGATTATCCTCAGTTAAAATTAAAATATAAAAAAGTACAACATAAAATTAATAAGCTTATTCTGGATATGACACAAAGTTTTATAGAAAAAGACACTAATAAATTTTTAGAACAGAGGGATATATAAGAAAAGTAGAACATTACACTTAATGGGATAATTTGTTAAGCCTAATTATTGAACTTTATTCCTGTTTACCAAGAGATACAGATTTTATCTTACAGAAGATTTATTAATGATTTACTATGAACTTAATAAAAATTCTAAGTACGCTTCTATATATTATGTCCCTCAATTTACTATATCATTTAATTTTATAAAAGATATTATTAATCCCAAGGGACCTATTATTAAATTCTTTTAAAAGTAATAATAGATTTCAGATACTTTGATCCATATCAATCTTGAGAGGAGGATAAATTGTGGGAAGAAGGCACCATGACAAAGAGTCTCATAAAAGAGAATGTAATGAAGAGAATCGTAAAAGGAAGCATCATAAAAAAGAAGAAAAAGAAGGGGAATATAAAAAAGAGGGCTATAAACATGATCATAAAAGAAAGCATGGTGAAAAACATCACAAAAGAAATCATTTAGAAAAACACCAGGATAAAAAACTATTATCAGAAAGAAATAATGAAATTCTAGAAGGTAATAACCATGGTTATTTTGAAACTGATAGTGAAAAAAACAATAACGATAATATCTTAGAAAACAATGTAGAGAATAATAATTATTCTTCTTCTGAAACTGATAGTGGAGAAAACAATGATGATGATACTTTAGAAAATAATATAAAAGATAATAACTATTATTCCTTTAAAAATAGCGACTTAGAAAATGAGAATTGTAATGGTTCCGAAAATCAATTTACTGAAGATAAAAGTTGTATACCTATAAATACAGATTTGCTAATGCAATGCTACAATAAAGTTTTATTAGAAAATTTGGATGTATATGTAGATAAAAAATCTTTAATGAAAAACTATAGTAAACCTAATGTAAAATCTATAAAAAAAACATACAATAATTCGGTAGATGAAGAAGTTTTAGAAGAAAACAATAATACATCTGCAAATGAAAAGTCTTTTATAGAAGATTGCAGAAAATCCTTACCGGAAGTCCATATTATACCACTAATTAAGCAAAATAAAGATGATAATTATAGTGAGAATGTACGTAAAGAAAATGTAACAAAAAATTATAGTAAACACGAAAAAGAAAAATCCTCTAAAGAAATTCGTTACAAATCTTTGAAAGAAGGGTATGCAAAAAATAAGTATAATGAAGTTAATAACAAAACCCACAAAAATCACATAGATAAGCATACTAGTGAAGAGTGTAAAATAATTGTTACCTCAGAAATATTACCTCTTTGTGAGAACATACCTTATACTTCTGAGATTACTAAAGAATCTGTAACAGTAAAAATTCCAGTAGTATTAACAGAATGTAAGATATCTATTAATATTGAATCTTTTCTAAAACTAGAGGATACTATATTAGAAATTAAGAGTAGTAGGAGTAATGTGTATTTAAATCAGTGTAAACTTATTCCTAACTCTGAAAAGGGTAAGACTAACACTGGAATATTATTCATAAGTGGTTTTATTAGAAAAAATATTGAATATATCGCCAAGGACTATGTTAAAGAAAAGGAACTAAGTGGAAAGGTAAAACATTCTATAGTTAAGGTACCATTTAAATGCACTACTAGAGTTAAATTTAAGACCCAACCTAAGTTTACACCAACTATTCCCCAAGATGAAGTAGAAATATTAGAAAATAATATTACAGTTTGTGACCCTTGTGAAGAAAATATGCATGGTCGAGAAATTTGTGAGCGAAGTTTTAGATCCACGGAATTATTTAATGAAAAAGTATTCTGTGAATTAATTAGTGCTGAGATTGTTGAATCGGATATTCTTGAAATCCCAACAAATAAAGATTATAAATCACCTATAGAAGAAACAGTTAATAGCATTACTGAAAAGGTAGTGTTATTTCTAACAATAAAATTATTGCAAAATCAGTATGTAGAAATTTCAAAAAAGATCAGTAAAGACTATTAGCAAGTTGGACAATTTTGCCCTATAAATTGTGCTAGGTTTGCCTCGATTTATGCATTAAGCCACTAAAAATACTTGGACAATTTAAAAAGTATGCAGAACAAGTATATAATGCGGTATTTGTTTTAAAAGTGGTTCAGTTATCAAAATAAACATACTACTATAATCTAAGCATAGAAAGCAATTCCATAAATTATACCTATAAAAAGATAGTGTGTACCAGCTAAGTTGTGGATATGGACTTATTATAAACCATAAGAAGGTATACAGACTATAAAAAAACTTGATACTCTAAAGAATCAAATGATGCTATCACATTCAGCCTGTTGATAAAAATATTTTACCAACAGGTTTTTAATTTTTTAAACCTATAGGGTTTATTTTTTTTATTACAAAAAGGATTTTAAAGTTTTGTGTAAAATTATTATAATATAAGGTTTTTAAGGAGTTGTATCAAGAATGGTTTGAATTCTTAATACTTTTTTTTATTCTTATTATAAGGTTTTTTTAACTGTTTTAGATGCTTTTTTAAAATAATCCCTTCTTACCTTTCAATAATCCATTTGGAACTCCATCTACATACTCATAAGCAAAACCATAGGAAAACACTTTATCTACATATCCCTTTAGCATTGCAAGAAGTGAAGTCCACCAAACAGAATAAACAAAAGTAATAACATCCATCAGCCCCCTTCTCTTCAGATGCTTTGGCAGTAGCATCTACTATTCCTTATTTAATCAATTTGTTTACTAGAGTTGTCATAGTACATTCACCATATTTTTATCTTTTTATTTATCATCGCTTTCCATGAATAAGCAAAAAACAAGAATCCTATTCTAAATTTTAAAAGATAGTTATTTGAGTGCTCCAATACATTATTTTTGACTACTTCAATAACTTTTTCCAAATTATATTTACCGTTTCTTACTTTAATAAGTGATGTCCTATAACAGAACATCACCAATTACCCGAAGAGCCGCCTCCACCAGAGGAACCTCCACCGAACCCCCCTCCTGAACTTCCACCTCTGCCTCCACGGCCACCGCGTCCCAAAGAACTCCAAAATATTAAATTTACCGTAAATCTAGTAATTCTTCCTTTATTGAAAATTAAATCTAAAATAAAAACACCTAGTATTATAAATGTTGCTATACGATTTTTACTAAGATTATCTTGCTTATTCTCAGTACTCGGTAACGTAACTCCAATATTTTTTTGGAGCGTTACATTATATTCCTTGGCTATGCTGTCAGCAAAAATTGAATAAGTATTTTTTATACCTTCTGCATAATTACCATTTTTAAAGGATGGCTTGGCAACTTGATCCATAACTCTAGCAGAGTAGATATCAGTAATAGCTCCTTCTAGCCCTCGACCAACCTCTACTCTCCAGGTTCTATCTTTTATAGCCACTAACATTAGAAGTCCATTATCTTTATTTTTTTGTCCTATGCCCCAGGTCCTGAAGAGCTCATTTGCATATGCTTGAATATCTTTTCCTTCTAAAGAGTTAATTACCACTACTACGGATTGTGCACCAGTCTTATTTTCTAGCTCTTTACCCACTGAAACCAAGTATTCCTTGGCAGTTTGATCTATAAGCCCAGAATAATCATTAATATATTTTAAACTAGTAGGTGTAGGTATATTTGATTCAGCAGCAACTAAGGTAAAGTTAAACATCAACACTAATATTAAGCTACTAATTATTATATTGAAACTTTTCTCTAATTTTTTCATGTTCTATTTTGTAAAATCTACTTTAGGAACTTCTTTTGCCCCTTCAGCAGCCTTATAATATGGTTTTTGTTCAAATCTAAAAACTCCTGCTATTATTGAACCAGGAAATTTTCTAATACTAGTGTTGTATGAATCTACTGCCTTATTATAATCTTGTCTCCCTATGGCTATTCTATTTTCGGTACCCTCTAAAGCCACTGATAAGTCTCTAAAATTTCCACTGGATTTTAGATCTGGATAATTCTCTACTATAACTAAAAGTCTTGATAAAGAGGAAGATAGCTCACTATCTGCATTTGCTTTTTCTGTAACATTTTGTGCACCAGCCAGTTTGGCTCTTGCATTTGCTAGGTCAGTAAAAATAGTTTTTTCCTGAACAGCATAACCCTTCACCGTCTGAACTAAATTAGGAATCAAATCGGACCTTCTTTGAAGCTGTGTATCAATATTTGATTCTGATGATTTAACTTTTTGCTCCAAGCTAACTAAATTATTGTAGCCTCCAACAATAGGCAGTATTATTATAGCTAATATTCCAAGTATTATAATTACAGTTCTTAAAGTTTTACGCACAATACTTCCTCCTTAAAAATTATTTGTCCGATGACTACCGACTCTAATACTCCATCTTCTAAAATATGGACATAAGAGTCGCTACGCCCCTGGATAACGATTTCTAAGCTTCAGATGGGAGCTAAAACCCCACCTGAAACCAAGAACTCTATTTATGTTTTGAAGAAAAGTAATTAAATATACCTAAATTTTTTTCAATTGTTCTGTATGATACTCTCATCAAGCTGTGTTCAACAAAAAACTGGTGATAAAATGTTTTTGCCAGAAATTTTCACTACTTTCCATCCAATAGTAAGAGTATTGACCAAGGTCTAATTAGAATAAAAGTTTAATCATTCAATAATTTGATTAAAAGTACATTGTCTATAAGATAATTCTATTATACTTATTCGATTATATTGTATATAATTATTTAGGATTAAACGTGTTAGTTAAATTTCATGGTTTATTCTTTATATTGGAAAGGAAGTGTTTTAATTGAAAAGGGAAGAAATGACTCCGAGAGAAAGAATGGATGCTTTTGCTAAAGGTAAAGAAATCGACCGTGTAATTTGTATTCCTGATATGGGAGTTACTATGGTGCCTTTTATTGGGGTGACAGCTAGAGAGTATTATCATTCAGCAGAACTTATGGCAGGTTTGGAAATAGCTTTGTTTAGAAGACTTGGCCATGATAGTGTAGGAATCTCCACTAGTCTTAGAGGGGTTGCTGAGGCTATGGGTTCTAAGGTAGGTTATCCTGATTACAATATTTCATATTTATTGGAGCCAACTGTTAAATCTATAGATCAAATAGAATCTCTTAAAGTTGCTAATCCATTAAAAGATGGAAATTTACCAATTTTAATCGAAGCCTTGAGACTTACTAGAGATGCACTTATAAAGGAAGTAGATGTTGGTGCTGCCATGTCTGGTCCCTTTAGTGTTGCAGCCTCTTTAGTAGGAACAGAAAATTTATTAAAATGGATGATTAAATATCCTAAAAAAATTCATACGCTAATGGAAATAGTAGTGGAATCTAACAACAGATATATAGAAGAAGTGGCTAATTTGGGTTTATCCATTTGTTTTGCTGATCCAGTTTCATCTAATAGTCTTATAAGCCCAAAACAATTTAGAGAATTTTCTTTGCCTTATCTTCAAAAGAATGTTGATAAAATAAAAGAGAAAACTGGAAGTGCCCCTGGTATACATATATGTGGAAAGAGTAGGGGTATTTGGGAAGATGTTGTTGGTACAGGCATTTCTAATTTCAGCATAGATAATATTGAGGATTTAGAAGAGGCTAAGGAAATAATGGGAGATAGAGTTATAATTACGGGAAATGTTCCACCAGTTGATGTAATCCATGAAGGAACTAGAGAAGATATTTTTAAATCAGTCAAAGAGTGTATTAGCAAAGGATATGATTCTAAAAAAGGTTATATTTTAAGTACGGGCTGTCAAATTCCAATGAATACGCCAATTGAGAAAATTGAAATGTTCATGGAAGCAGCTAAAACCTATGGTAAGTATCCAATAGATTTATTGATGGAAGATTAATAAAAAACAATAACGATTTTAAAATGAAAAGCCTTAATGAAAAAAGGTAATGGATTGGATTTATTGCCTTTTATTGTTTTTGTAAGTACATTTGTTGTACATAAGAGGTACAATAGGATATTAAAAAAGTTTTTAATATCCTATTGACAACTCCTCCTGTTGTAACTATAATGGTTACAACAGGAGGAGTTAAGCATGAAAATAAGTAGTAGGTTCTCTATAGCAGTTCATATACTATCAATATTATCTATGGAAAAAGAGAAATTATGCACCTCAGAATGGATTGCTGGCAGCGTAAATACTAATCCAGTAATTATTAGAAGAGTTACTGGAATGTTAAAAAAAGCTGGGATGGTTAATGTAACTTCAGGAACTGGAGGAGCGTATCTTTTAAAACCTATAGAAAATATTACTTTGCTAGATATATATAAGGCAGTAGATGTAGTTGAAGAGGGTCAACTTTTTCAAATCCATGAAAAGCCAAATCCTAAATGTCCTATAGGTGCTAATATTGAACTTGTACTAGAAATTATATTAGTTAAAGCACAAGGGGCTATGGAAGAAGTACTTAAAAATGTTACGATGGAGGATATTGTTAAAGGACTGTTAGAAAAGATTAAGTAAAATTCACTTAAAAACTTTCAACATCGATGTAACTATTGTTGTTACATCGAATATACTACTATTTTTTTTGCACTAGTTGTAACCGATAAAGTTACAACGAAAATTAGTAAAATTAGATTGAGAGGATGATTATTTATGAAAATAGCATTGATTGGAGCAAATGGAAACGTGGGAAAGGTTATTTTAAAAGAAGCCTTATTAAGAGGTCATGAGGTTACAGGAATAGTTCATAATTTATCAAAAATTGAAAGCGAGCAGGTTAACTTAAAACTTATTGAAGGAGACATATTTGATGAAGAAAACATATCAAGGGCTATAGAAGGAAATGATATAGTTATTAGTACCTTTGGTCCTAAACAAGGAGAGGAAAAAAGTTTAGTATATGCTGCTAAAAGCTTAATAAATTCGGTAAAGAAAGCAGGGGTACCTCGTCTTCTATCAATGGGGGGAGCTGGAAGTCTTCTTGTGGACGGGGATATAAAGTTGGTTGAAACAAAAGATTTTCCTTCAGACTGGAAGCCAATTGCACTAGCTCATGGTGATGCATTAGAGTATTATAAACAGGAAGAAAAGCTTAATTGGACAAATTTAAGTCCTGCTGCATTTATTGAACCAGGAAAAAGAACAGGAGTTTATCGCATTGGTGAAGATCACTTAGTAATAGATGAAAAAGGTGTTAGTCATATTTCTTTTGAAGATTTTGCTTTTGCTATGCTGGATGAAGTTGAAAAGCCTAAGTTCTCCCGAAGAAGGTTTACAGTAGGCTATTAATTTAATTGAGAGGTATAACTTATGAAAACAAAAATATATTACGTTATGGATACTATGTGTGGATGGTGCTATGGTTTTAGCGATGTTATAATTAAAATACAAGAAAAATACAAAGAAATTTATGATTTTAACATTTTACCTAGAGGAATGTGGACTGGTGATAATGTTAAAACTATGGATAATAGCTTAGGCGCTTATATAAAAGACCATAATAGCAAAATAGAACAATTAACTGGCAAAAAATTTGGAGAAGGATTTAATAAAAATATATTAAAAAACGAGGGCGTAGTTTTAGATAGCTTTCCAGGAGCAAAAGCAGTAGCCTTAATTCAAAGATTAAAAAAGGATGCAGCTTTTAGCTTCCTTAAGAATGTTCAAGAAGCCTTTTTCGTAAAAGGAAAGGATACTAATAATTTAGAAACATATATTGAAATAGCTGAAAGGTTTGATATATCTAAAGAGGAATTTGAGAAAGAATTTCTATCAGAAACTTTAACACAAGAGACCTTTAAATATTTTAATATGGTTGCCTCAATGGGGGCAGTAAGTTTCCCAACAATTATTGTAGTAGAAGGAGACAAAGGAAGAATAATCTCACAAGGCTATAATAAGTTTGAAGAGTTAGATAAAATCTTATCATCTTTAGCTTTTAACAATACAATAAAATGCCTATAAGATATTTTTATTGTATATAGTTAAACAACCGCATTAAGAATTTATTATTCTTAATGCGGTCTTTTAAAAGTTTAATTTATGAAACTTTATCTTTATTCTGATTCTTATTTTTGCTTTTACAGTAATGGAATACTGGCAATCCTAATAAAGTTATTCCCAATCCTAGTAAAGCACTTTTAGGCGAGTCTTTAAATGTACAGAGTATTAAGTAACAACCGCCGGCAAATCCTACTAATGGTAGTACTGGGAAGAATGGAACATGATAAAGTTTTGGATTGTGAGTGACTCTCTTTCTAAGAATAAATACACCAGCAATACCAAAGTTAAAGAAAATCCATAAAACAAATACTATCAAGTCAGTTATTGAGTTAAATGTACCTGTTAATATGTATATGATTGAAACGGCACCCTGGAATATTAAAGCGTTAATAGGAGTGCCTAATTTTGGATGAAGAGCACCTAAAACATTAGCTGCTGGCAAATGTCCACGTTCACCCATTGCAAGAGTGTATCTAGCGCCACAAGTTAACATTCCATTTAAAGTTCCAAATACGGAAAGCATCATTCCAGCTGTTATAAATGCTGCCCCAGCAGGACCAAACAATTTTAAACACACATCTACACCTATTTTTTGTGAGTTTGCTACTTCTGCAGCTGGTAACACGTTGAAAATAGCTGCATTAAAAGCAACATATACAGCCATAACAACTAGAATACCTACAACTACGGCTTTAGGTATATCCTTTTCAGGATTTTTCATATCCGCAGCCAATGTACAAGTAGTAACCCATCCATCATAGGCCCATAGAACACCAAGCAATGCAGCTGCAGTGCTTGCACCTTGCATATGTCCAACTGATGCAAAATTAATTTCATGTGCTGTTCCATTAATGATACCAAAAACAACTATTGCTGCCATTGGAATAAGTTTACCTATTGTTGCTAATGTTTGTAACCATATTCCATATTTGGTTGAAATTATCTGTGCTATAATCAATACTATAACTAGAGATATAGCAAATATTTTCTGCTGTGTGCCAGTCATGGGTAGAAAGAATGTTGCAAATGTTGCACAAGCTATAGAAACTGCACCACAAGTTCCTGGAGCATTAATTAATGCTGATACCCAACCAAACAAGAAACCAATTTTCTCTCCATATAGTTCCACCAAATACGTATATAATCCACCGATTTTTGGTATATACGCAGCAAGTTCGGCAACGGTAAGAGCAGCCGCTATTGTAATTACACCACCGAAAATCCACAGTAAAAGTGCCATACCTGTAGAGTCTGAATTTCTTAACACTACTGAAGGTTTTAAAAATACTCCTGAGCCAATTACCAATCCAATTACATACATGGCACCTTGAAATGCATTCATAGTCTTTTTAAGTTGCTGATTGTTTGCCTGTGACATATAAAATCCCCCTATAGTTATATGAATTATTTATTATTCCTTTAATTTATGTAATACTATAGACTGTCTACTGCTGTTTTTAATCTTATTAATGCCTGCTCAACTACTGATCTTGGGCATGCAATATTCATTCTAACATGATCCTTACTTTCTTCTCCATACCATAAACCCAATCCTAGCTTAGCTTCATTAGTCATGAAGTTCTTTAATTCTTCAGCGGTCATTCCAAGTTCTTTACAATCTATCCAAATCAAATAAGTGGATTCAGGCATATTAGGTTTTATTTTAGGTATATTTAATTTACAGTAATTATATACAAAATCAATATTTCCTTTTAGGTATGGCAATAATTGAGAAAGCCATTCTTCTCCATGCCTATATGCAGCTTCCACTGCAACTAAACTAAAACAATTATTTCTTTTGATATCGTTTATTTGTAATAGATGATCATATATATTTTTTTGCTCTTTATTACCAAAAATTATAATAGATGCTTGCAATCCTGCTAGATTAAACGTTTTACTTGGAGCGATACAAGTTATAGAATTTTCGAAGAACTCCTTTGAAATTGAAGCAAATGGAACATATTTATTATCTCCGTACACTAGCTCACAATGTATTTCATCTGCTACTACTTGTACTCCATATTTTAAACAAATTTTTCCGATTTTTATCAATTCTTCTTTAGTCCATACTCTTCCTACTGGGTTATGAGGATTGCAAAGGAAAAACATTTTTACTCCAGTCTTTACCTTTTCTTCAAAATCTTCATAATCCATTTCATGTTTACCATCTACTAATTTTAACGGGCTAATTACTAACTCTCTGCCATGATCCTCAACTATTTCAAAGAATTCATTATAAACTGGTGATTGAATTATTATTTTATCTCCAGGTTTTGTAAATTCTTTCATCATCATTACAAGTCCAGGAATAACTCCATGGCTATGACTCATATATTCACTTTTCACATTCCAACCATGTTTTTTTGCATACCATTCACAAGCAGATTCAAAGTAAGAATCAGGTCTTGCCACATATCCAAATATTCCTTGTTCTAATCTTTCTCTCATTGCTGCAAGTATAGGTTCTGCAGTTTTAAAATCCATATCAGCTATCCACATTGGTATCAAATCATCTCTTCCATATTTAACACCCATTTCATCATATTTAGCTGAAAAATTATCTTTTCTACTAATAACTTCGTCAAAATTATATTGCATTTTTTTTCCTCCTAAAACGTATTCATTATTAATTTGTATTTGCAAATACGCTAATATTATTAGCAATTATTATGCCAATGCAAAAGATACAACTTTTCAGTAATATAACTCAATTATCCATCAGAATTACATAGATTTTATAAAATTAAAGGGTTAAATAGATTTAATATTAATCTATTTAACCCTTTTTTATAGTATCTATAAAACTAAGACCTAATTCAGTTATCTTACTTCCACCTCTACCCCTAGATACAGTTATCATTTTATATTTTTCTAAATTCATAAATATCGTTCTAATTTCTGGCTCCGTTAAAAATATGTTTTTTTCTTCTATTATCTTTGCAAGAGCTCTACGACCGATTCCAACTCGTTTTTTGTAACACAACGCTAGTTGCTCCATTACGATTATATAATCATTAAGTTTATCTCTTATTGTATTAACGAAGTCTTTATATTCTTTAACATCTATATCTTCATAATTAGTTATATTCTGTACCCTACTTATAGAGTTTGATAGACTTAATGGTAGATCATCAATAGTAATTTTATCCTCAGCAATACAGGTTAAGTATTCTATGTAGTTTCTAAGCTCTCTTATATTGCCTTCCCAAGAATAATTCAAAAATATTTTTTTTATTTCATCAGAAAGCTCGAATTTACTATTCAAATCCTGCTTTATCTTTTCTAAGATTATGAGAATATCGCCACCTCTATCTCTTAGGGGAGGGATATTTAACGGAAGAACATTTAGTCTGAAATAAAGATCTTTCCTAAACCTACCCTTAGAAATAAGTTCATTTATATTTTCATTTGTTGTAGCAATAATTCTAACATCTACACTAATGACTCTGTCTCCACTTATACGAATAACTTCCTTCTCTTGCAAAATTCTCAATAATTTTGATTGTAGATTCAAACTCATTGCCTCTATCTCGTCCAAAAATAAAGTACCCATATGTGCAAATTCAAATAAGCCCGGTTTTCCACCCTTTTTTGCACCAGTAAAAGCACCTTCTTCGTATCCGAAAAGTTCACTTTCCAGCAAATTTTCAGGAATAGCTGCACAATTTACTGCCACAAAGGGAAATTCTTTTCTTAAAGAACTATTATGTAGTGCTTGAGCAAAAAGTTCTTTACCAGTGCCGCTCTCACCTGTAATTAATACAGGTGAATTATTCATTGCCATCTTTTCCGCTATTTTTTTTGTTTTAACTATAATAGAACTCTCACCGATAATATCTGCAAAGGAATATTTAGCTCTATACCCTCTATTTAAAAGCTGCAATCTTAATTTTTGTTGCTGATATTCTGTATCCTTAAATTTTTTCACAATAGCAAATGCACCAATTGGCTTATTCCTACTAATAACTGGTTCGATGCTTAAATCAATATAAACATCATTTATTTTTATTAATCTGTATTTAATTGGTTGTAGGGAGCTTATTACCTCCTCAAAGGGAATATCAATAAAAATTTCTTTTGCTATCCTACCAATAACTTCATCCTTATGCTTACCGATAATTCTCTCTGCACTATTATTAATTGCAAAAATAATGCCATTAGCATTTACTCCGATTATTCCCTCATCAAGTATCCTTAACAAAATATCAAACTGACTTTCAAGCTTATCTGTCTTACCAGCTAATTTTTCTAAGCTATAGCTGTTTGTTGCAATTCTTTCAGAATACTTAATAAATTTTTCCTCTTTAAGTAAATATTCAAGCTTAAGCTTTAACACTATTTCTATAATTGTACTAGTATCTAAAATTCTATCCCCAATATCCATTAGCTTGCTAACATTTTTAGGAGCAAATTTTGATTCTCCTGGTGTAACTGCTAATTCAAGATTTGGAATTTTATTAATTCCTGGATAGACAGGAACAAATTCTATATGATTTACACCTAATTGACTAATTAAAGAGATGGTATCAATGCACATATCTGCACTGGAATTAACAAGCATACACTTTGTTCCCTTAGGAATTCCCTTGATTTGACTAAGTGCTGATTTAGAAAAAGTCAAATTGGGTATTACAATCTCACTTCCAACTGAAATATTATTCTTTATTGTTTCATAAATTGAATAAGTTGAAACCACTATAATATCGGCACTTATCATTTCACCAGTGGTATGTTCTTCAATTGAAAACAATCTAGTTTCAATGGTATCTCCAAATAATTCTTTTAACTGTCCTGAATAAAACCTTGCAGCTAAATCTGCAAATGTTACAATTGCAACTATTTTAACCATAATTTCATCTCCTAAAAATACAATAAGCCTTGTTTAAACTCTCAATTTGGCTTAAATAACTTATATCCTTCAATTCTAGATTTACCTTATATAAATTTTAACATACAGCTAAATTATTGTTAAACTTATTTTTAAAAAAATTAATGAAAAAAATATCTGTTTATGGACAATTTTGGATTGAAATTTCATAGCAACTTATATATTTGTGATTTGATAATATATTAAATGAAAGCATAAAATACAAGTGATTTTTAGTGTATCAAAAATCACTTGTATAATTAAACATTAATTATTATTTTCAAGTTCAATAAATAACTAACAACATCTACGCCTATGATGATGTCTACAGCATCTACAACAGCTACAACAGAATATATTGGATAAGAAGCAACATCTACGACTTCTTCTACGTCTACACATTAGATTCACCTCCTTTTAGTTTTTGAAGATGCATCTACACTATAATATATGAGAGTTGTCCAATTTAGTGATATAAATTTAATAAAAATTGTAATAAAATACACTCCCTTACCCTAGCAAATAGCTATCTGTAGATTTAGTTTATGCAAATAAATTCATATACAACTTATATTTTGTTGTCATATGTTAAGCAATGTCGAAAATGTTGACATATATGTAAAATCATAATACTATTATTGTATTAATTAAAGTGTAATTATAGCATAATCAAAAATAAATTTAGAGAGGTGAAAGCAATGTATTTATCAAAGTTTTTAAAATTAATGGGTTCAATTCTTATTATATTAATGCTTAGTACTGTTACAAGTGTATTTTTTCTTAATAAGAACCTCACAAAAGAAACGAATGCCGTAAATAACCAAGCCATATTTAAACAATTAGGTGTAGATTTAGCTGATGCTTCAAACTATTTAACTGACCAAGCAAGGAGATACGTAATTGATGGAGACAAAACATTTTATGATAATTATTGGAAAGAAGTAAATGAAACAAAAACACGTGATAAAGTGATAACAAAATTAAAAAAGCTTAATTCACCACAAAACGAATTAGATTTAATAGAAAAAGCAAAAAATAATTCAGATGCTTTAATTAAGACTGAAGATGCAGCAATGAAAGCAGTTGATGCTAAAGATTTCGATAAAGCAAGAAAACTAATGTATGATAGTAATTATGATAAAAATAAAAGTGTAATTATGGAGCCTATTAAACAATTTCAAGACATGATGAATGCAAGAGCAGAAAAAGAAGCTGAAAATGCCAAAAGTAATGTAAATATTAATCTTATAATTACCAATAGCTTAATAGCATCATTAGCTTTGTGTATAATTTTTGCTTTCATTATATTATTTGTTAAAATTTCAAAGCTTCTAATTATTTCGGATAAATTAACTGAACTTTCAAGCAACGAAGGAGATTTAACATCAAGATTAGAAATTAACAGTAAAGATGAAGTAGGTCAAATCGCAACTGCATATAATAAAATGATATCCAATCTACAAAATCTTGTTAAAGAAATTCGTGGTACAGTTGATCATTTTGTACAATCTTCTGAGGAATTAACTGCTACTACTGAAGAAATTTCGGCTACAATGGGAATGGTAAATGAATCTATTGATCAAATATCTAAAGGTTCTATGGATTTATGTGCAACTACTGAAGAAGTGTCTGCCTCAGCAGTGGAAATTGGTTCAACAACTGTTATTCTTACAAAAAAGGCTGAGGATGCAAATGATGCCTCTAAAGAAATAAAAAAACGTGCTACAAACGTAAAAGAGAATGCAGCGGAGGCTATTAAAGAAAGTAATGAGATCTATGAAAAACAACGTATTAATATAATTAAAGCTATAGAAGAAGGCAAGGTAGTGGAACAAGTTATAGTAATGGCAGATTCCATTGGAAGTATAGCTTCACAAACAAATCTTCTTGCACTAAATGCAGCTATTGAAGCAGCTAGGGCAGGAGAGAGTGGAAGAGGATTTGCAGTTGTGGCTGAAGAAGTAAGAAAATTAGCTGAGCAATCATCTCAAGCAGTTACGAATATTCAAAACATGGTAACTCAAATAAAGTCTGCATTTGATAATTTATCTCAAAGTGGAAGAGATATATTGCAATTTATGGTTGATAAAGTAAAGCCAGATTATGAACTTCTTAATGACACTGGTATAAGTTATGAAATTGATGCAAACTTTGTAAATGAAATGTCTACAGGTATTGCTTTGGCTACAAAACAAATGTCAGAAACTATACATCAGGTAAGTAGTGCTATTCAGACTGTATCAGCAACGGCGGAAGAATCTACAGCAAGTACAGAAGAAATATTATCTAGCATTAATGAAACAACAATAGCTATTCAGGGAGTTGCAAAGTCCGCACAGGATCAAAGTGAGTTAGCTGAAAAACTTAATGGAATGATTCAGAAATTTAAAATATAAGCATCTCGGGAGACTGGATGAAAAGTCTAATTTACTAAAGCAATAAACAATGTATCAGTCCTATGAAGTAAAATTCATAAGACTGATGCATTATTTGATAACGTCCACGGATTTGTGTAAATTAAAAATGGTCAGTTTGTTAAATGTATAGTTAGTATTAAAAAACTTGCTTGAGCAGGAAAATAGTTTTAAATTTCCAACCTAATTATTCCAGTGACTTTTATTTTGCTTTATTAATAAATAGGTTAAGAATGGTGCTCCTATAAAAGAGGTTATAATGCTAATAGGAATTTCTGCAGCAGTTATACTTCTTGCTAGGGTGTCCATGCTCAGCATGAAGATACCACCTAGTATAGCAGAAAAAGGAATAAGTATATCATGATTAGGGCCAATTATCATTCTTGCTATATGGGGAACTACAAGGCCAACCCAACTTATAATTCCACAAGAAGAAATAGATGAAGCTACAATGAGAGTAGCAGAAAAAATGTAAATTTTTCTAGCCTTCTTAACGTCCACACCTAAAGAAAGAGCTTCATCATCTCCTAAAGAGAGAACATTAAGCTTCCATCTAAATGAAAGTATAAAAATTAATCCTATAAACATAGTAAGAAAAGTTCTTGTAATACTTTCCCAGCTTGATGTGTTAAAACCGCCCATAGTCCAAAATACTATAGCAGGAAGCTGTTCATAAGGATCAGCTATATATTTCAAAAATGAAAGTCCGGCAGAGAATAATGAAGAAATAATAATGCCAGATAGTACTAATGTAGTAATAGATCCACTTTTACTCTTTCGTGAAATCTGATAAGCTAAAAACACAGCAGTAAGTCCAAATATGAGAGTAAAGCTTTGGATAGCAAAAGTAGAATTACCTAAAAATAGAATTGCAATTCCTGCTCCAAAACTAGCACCAGAAGAAACACCTAGTATATCTGGGGAAACTAAGGGATTCCTAAAAAGTCCTTGAAATACAGTTCCCGAAAGAGTTAAAGCAACACCTACCAATAAAGCCATAATAGCACGAGGCAATCTTACGGACCATAATACCATATAAGAAGAATATAGGTTATTAGGCATAGGTTCATTAAATAATTTCAATTTAATTAGATATAAAATCGTATCAATCTTTAAATTATATCTTCCAATGGTTAAGGAAATTAAAAAACATAGAATTAAGATGAAAACAGCCACAGAAAATTTTTTCTTGTTTGTCATAAATAATGGACTCCTTTTTAAAAGCAGAATTATTGTACTTAAGGCATCTGAAAGAAAATAGATCAAAATATTGACTAGTTATTTTTTTCAGATGCCTAATGTTTTTTAATCTAAGGGTTCTTTAAATTCACTAAAAGTTTTGTTATAGAAAAGTTTAAAAACTTTATCACTTTCTTTTCGTATATCAATGTCCTTGAATTTATCAGGATTGAGTTTTAATGATAACCACTCTATTCCTAAAATAGCTTGAGGAGAAGGGATATCCCAAGCACATATTTTTGAAGGAAATAAATAAACCTTTTTATTTTTTACTGCAGCTACTCCTTGTAGGCTAGTATTTTTAAGAACATCTTCTGGTTTCACACCTGAATATTGTGTAAGAAGTATTACATCAGGATTCCAACGAATTATTTGTTCCAAGGATATTTTTGACCAACCACCTTTTAAATCTTCACTTACATTTTTGCCTCCAGCAAGTGAAATAATATAATTTTGATACATATCTTTTCCACAAGTAGAAAAAAGGTCAGGACCTGATAGATAAACCTTAGGTTTTTCTGTATCTTTTAAATTTTCAGTGCGTTTTTTTACTAAAGATATAGTATCGTCATAATATTTTATAAAGGCGTCAGCTTCTTTTTCTTTTTGAAAAGCTTTACCTAGACTTTTCATTGTATCTTTTAATTCATCCAAGTTTTCTGCATTAATAACAAAGACTTTTAAACCATGTTTTTCAATATCATCTATAAGTTTTTTATTTTTTCCACTAATTAATACTAGGTCAGGATGCAAGGACAGAGCCTCTTCCATATTAAAAGAATTTTTATTGTTAAAATTTGATGATTTTGAAGTTTTAGAATTTATTTTATTAAAAAAGGGATTTTCTAGGGATTTTTTATCTACACCTACTAATTTATCTGAAGCTCCTAGTGCAAATACCATATGAGTGGCAATAACATAATTAGTTAATACCCTATCTATTTTTTTGTTTATTTCAATCTTACGTCCTAAACCATCTTTAATAACAATAGTTTCAGTTTGTTTTTTATTGTTTGAAGAAACTTGTGACGAATTAGTGCAACCCGTTAATAAATACGGAATAAACATAAAAATACATAAAATTAATGGTAAAATTTTTTTATTGAAAAGTTTCATCTTAATACCCCCTAATGATTTAAATAAAATTTTATTAATTACTAATTGTTTACCAATCCATAGGCAATATTATTTGTCTATGATTTTCTAGATTTCGTACTTGAATTTTCATATTATACAATTTCATTAAATTTTCCTTTATAAAGCCTTCAGTAGTATTGCCATTGTAAAGCAACTCACCATGTTTTAACATTATTACCTTTCCACAATAATGTGCTGCTAAGTTGGGATCGTGTAAAGTAATAATTACAGTTAAACTTCTTTGGGCGGAAATTTCCTTTACTAAATCAAGAAGATAAAATTGATTTTTAAAATCAAGATTGGATGTGGGCTCATCAAGTAACATAATATCTGTATTTTGGAATAGAGCTCTAGCAAATATAACTATTTGTTTTTCTCCACCACTCAGTTCGTTAAAACTTCTATTATGTAAATAATATATATCTAATTGTTTAAGTAATTTTTGTGCCTCTAACACATCATTATTATTAGGAACCCCTGTCCACCCAAGGAAAGGACATTTTCCAAGCAAAACCATGTCTAGTACAGTATAAGGAAATACTACATTGCTTTGTTGAGGCACCATACTTACAATACTAGCTATTTTTTGTGCTGTCATAGATTTTAAAGATACACCATCTATAGAAATGTTACCACTAGAAGGTTCTCTAAGCCCCATAATACTCTTCAAAAGAGTTGTTTTACCTGAACCATTAGGTCCTAATAGGGCACATATATTACCAGTGGGAACAGAAAAATTTATATCTTTTAGTATAGTGCTTTTACAATAGCTAAAATAAAGATGATCAACAGAAATTTTGCCCATACAAGCACCTCCTTTACTACTATATTAAAACGTTTTCTAACATCTCTTAAGATTTTAAGTTAACATTGAAACCTTTTAGTATTTTAAATATTTCCTTTTCAAGATTATCACGAGTTTCGGTAGTTACTTCTAATAACACAACATCAGTTCTATTGGCAATAGTAGTTACAAAATCACAATTACATTTTTTAAGAACACCTATTACAATTTTTTTGCTATCTAAAATTTCGTTTACAGAGGATTTAAATAGTTCACAATGGGATTCTAAAAAACCCAATTCATCCATTATGATAATTTCCTTTTCTCTATAACTTTTTTTTAGAATTTCAACTCCATTTTTTTCAAAAACATAGGTAAATACTTTAGGTTTCTTACATGTTTTTTCAGAAACTCCAATAATGTTATTTGATTGTCCATCGTAAAGAGAAATCATATTATGAAAAGTTTTATCTCCTTTCAGAACTTTTTCTTCCATAAATCCGCCTATAGAAGAATCTACATACTTTAATACTTTTTTAAGGAGTGTACTTTTACCTATACCTACATCACCAAATAAAAATAAATTATACATTTCCATCACCTGCCTATCAATTTAAACTTAGCTAAGTTGAATAAGGACAAAATCTTTCAAGATGCATTAATTCAGCTACTCCGGCAAGAGTAGTTCCAAAAAATATAATTGGTTTATCCATAAGAAAGTTAGTAATAGTATTATTAGCTATGGTGCTGCCTGTAGCAATAATAACATCACACCAATTTAATAAATTTGTCATTGGCATATTTCCATCTTCCACAGTTACACCATATTTAACTTTTCCTATAGTTTCTACATTTAAATCTACTATCCTAGTTTTAAGATTTTTAGAAAGATTTTCTAACATAGCTGGTTGAAAACCTATTAAAGCAATTTTAGGATTAACATACTTGCTATTTAAATAGGCTACTAATTCTAAGGAACATTTTTCAGGGTCTTCATCTTTGCAATGTATTGTTTTATCTGTTATTTTTAAATATCTACATACTGCATTTAAGGTTGCAATATACACAGCAATGTTAAAATTTGTTTTTAAGGGCATTTTAATTATATTACTCAAAGTTCCTTTGAAGTTATTAGGCATGTCCGTAAAAGCTTGACCCTTTACTCCTCTAAATTCTGCTTCAAGTAATTTTTCTTTACCTTTAATAATAGGAAAATCTCTTCTTATAGGATTTCCTATAGCTTCTTCAGGAGTAAGTGGCTTGCCTGTTACAATTATTTCATCATCTAAAAAATTATTTTCTTCTGCAAGTTTTTTAAATTTATTAAATAGAACTTTATAAAATTCACATGTATTCATATATATATTCCTCCAAAATATTATTTAAAAAATATGTATATCATCATTTTTAATACTAATAAAAACTTTATCTCCTAAATTCAAATTCATATTTTTAAGAGAGTTCTCAGTGGAAAATGCTGAAACTTCAATTCCTATATCTATTTTCACTTTGCTTATAAAACCTTGATTTGTAATGCTAATAATGTTACCTTGAAAATTATTAGTATAAAATGTATCCTTTATAGTTTTGCATATAACAATATTTTCACCACGTATTGCAGCAGTTGCATTACTAATCTTTTTATTATTGTTAACTTTAAATTCTATTCCATTATTTAAAATAGCTTTGCTGTTATTAAGCTTACAGTTGAATAAATTAGAAAATCCCATGAAATTAGCTACAAATTCTGAATTAGGATGATTAAATATTTCTTCAGGAGTTCCTATTTGAACAATTTCACCATTTCCTATAACAGCTATCTTATCTGCTAAGTATAAAGCTTCATCAAAATCATGAGTTATATGTAATGTAGTAGTTTTTAGTTCTTTATGAATATTTTTTAAATGTGACTGAAAAATTTCTTTGGTATAGGGATCTAGGGCACTGGTAACTTCATCTAAAAGAAGTATTTGAGGGGAAGTAACAATAGCTCTTGCAAAGGCTACTCGTTGTTGTTCACCTCCACTTAATGTTAAGGGATTTCTGCTTAATAAATGATTTATTTTAAGCAGTGTACTTATCTCATTTAAAATTTGTTCGCTGCTATTTTTAAGTTTTTTTCTAACCTTCAAACCAAAAAGTATATTTTCTTTCACAGATAAATGAGGAAACAAGCAATAGTCTTGGTATACAAAACCTATATCTCTATCTTCTGGTGGAAAGGTATTGACATTTTTATTATTGATGTAAATATTCCCCTTATCAGTTTTATACATTCCGGCAATTGTTTCTAAAATTATAGTTTTCCCTGTGCCAGTAGGGCCTAGTATTACAAAATATTCTCCAGATTTTATGTGAAGATTAATATCTTTAAGTTTAAAAGTTCCCAACTGTTTATAAACATGTTCTAGTCTTAACATAAAATTAGCTCCTTTTTTTTTCAAGTAATTCAAATATGAATAAGCAAACTATAGACATAATTATTAGTATAGTTGCAGCAGCTAATGCCTTATCTATATCTCCACCAGATACATTTAAAAACAATGCTACGGGCAATGTTTCTGTTTTCATACGAATAGCACCAGCCAACATAAGTGCAGTACCAAATTCTCCAAGAGCACTTGCCCAGGTAATTATAATACCTGAAATTAATCCATTTTTAGCTAAAGGAAAAGTTACTTTGAAAAAGCACTTAAAACTGCTGCAGCCAAGAGTTCTCCCTACAAACTCTAGTCTAGGATTAATATCTTCAAAAGTTACTTTTAATATTCGTATCATATATGGTGCATTAACGAAAAAATGTGCTAAAATAACTCCTCTTACAGAGAAAATAGGATTTATACCAAGTTTATTTACAACACTTTCTATAGGATTAGTACTAAAAAGTAATAATAATGCAATGCCTGAGGCAATAGGTGGTAGTGAAATAGGAATTTGAATTATAGAACTAATAAATTTCTTTCCTAAAAAATTGTACCGTGCTAATCCATAAGATATAGGTATAGAAAAAATCACACACATTATAGTAGATATAGTAGCTGTAAAAAAGCTTAATTTAATTGCAAATTGAATTTCTTTATTTAAAAGGCTTTCCTTCAAATTTGGAAAGCCTTTTAATAACACAACAGATATAGTTAAAACTATAAAAGAAGTTAAAACAATTATGAATATATATATAATTATTTTAAAAAGTATGTCTTTAAAATTTTTTTCAAACATTATTAATTACACACCTCAAATACTTATTTCACTGGCTTTAAACCGTATTTTTTAAAGATAGATTTTCCTTCGTCAGAGGCAGTAAAGGTTAAAAATTTTTCGGTTAAGTCTTTATTAGCACCACTCTTCAATGCAGATATAGGTACAACTTTAATTATATTTTGTTCTTTTGGTATTTGTATTACATCTATGTCTTTTGCATTAACTACATTGTCTTCCCATATGATGGAAGCATCTGCTTTTTTCATAGAAAGATATGTTACTAATTCATTAACTGTAGGAGCTGTAGAAACAACGTTCTGTTTTGCAGCATCACCTATACCTGTTTTCTCAAACAATTTAGAGGATAATTTTCCTAAGGGAGAGGATTTTTCATCACCTAAAACTAACTTAATTCCTGGTTTACCTAAATCTTGTATAGTTTTAATACCAGTAGGATTTCCTTTAGGTACAGCAATTACTGGTATATGGTATACTAAATCTTTTTTTGCTTCTACTAAACTTTTTTGTTTAGCAATTTCATAGTCTTCATTTGTAGCCAGCAAGCAAACATCTCCTTTATGAGACAACTCCATTTGTCCTATAAGTTGTGATGAATTACCATATGTATATTCGATTTTCACACCATTTTTTTCTTCAAATACTTTACCTATATCATCCATGGGCTTTTTTAATCCTGCTGCACAATAAACAAAGATAGATTTCTTATCATTATTGGTTTTAGAAGTAGTAGTGGTAGATTGTCCACAACAACTAATTGTTCCACATAATAATATAGTTGATAAAATGGAAATGAATATTTTTTTAATATTCAAGATAACACCTTCTTCTGATATATTTTAGCTTTTTTATTTATTTTAATTTAAAAATTTCGTAAATTTACAACAATAGTTTAACTAACTATGAAATAAATGTAAAGAACCATAGTTGGAAAAAATGTGTTCGAAAATAAAACAGTGTTCGAAAAAAGAACATATTTTTTATGCAAATTTGCGTAAAAAAAGAACAACAAATTAAAAAGTTAAATAGGAAGGTTGATAATGCTAGGGTTTTATTTATGGCATACATATTGCGGTAACATGTAATATAAACAATTATCGAAAAATTACAAATAAAGGGGGCGTTATGATGTTGAAAAAGTATTTAACTGTTAATGGGGTTAGAAAAACTATTATAGCAGATCCAGAAACATCTTTAGCAGATGTTTTAAGAAAACAAGCTTTTCTTACTGGAACTAAAGTTGGATGTAGAAAAGGTGAATGTGGTGCTTGTTCAGTAATTTTAGATGGTAAGGTTGTAAGGTCTTGTATAACTAAAATTAAAAGAGTTCCTGATGAAGCAGAAATTATAACTATAGAAGGAGTTGGAGACCAAGAACATCTTCATCCACTACAACTAGCATGGATGATACATGGTGCAGCGCAATGTGGTTATTGTACACCTGGATTTATAGTTTCAGCTAAAGCGTTGCTTGAAGAAAATGTAAATCCAACAAGGGAGGATGTAAGAAATTGGTTTCAGAAACATAGAAATGTTTGTAGATGTACAGGATATATACCATTAGTTGATGCAGTTATGGAAGCAGCAAAATTAATGCGTGGAGAAGTAACTAAAGAAGAATTGTGGTATAAACTTCCAAAGGGGGAAAGTCTTTTAGGTTCAAAGGCTATACGTCCTTCTGCTCTTGCAAAAGTAACAGGAACTTGGGATTTTGGAGCAGACTTGGGCTTAAAGCTTCCAGAAGATACATTACACATTAAACTAGTGCAAGCTCAAGTATCTCATGCAAATATACTATCTATAGATACCTCAGAAGCAGAAAAAATGACTGGAGTTTTTAAGGTTATAACATATAAAGACGTAACTGGTACAAACAGAATAAATGGATTAGCTTTCCCTACAAATAAAGGTGATGGTTTAGAAAGACCTATATTAAATGATAAAAAGATTTTCCAATTTGGTGATGCAATAGCTATGGTGCTTGCGGACACAGAGTGTCAAGCAGAGGCAGCAGCAGCAAAAGTTAAAGTTGAATTAGAAGAACTTCCAGCATATATGAGTGCACCAGCAGCTATGGCTGAAGATGCTATAGAAATTCATCCTGGAACACCAAATATTTATTTTGAAACTAGTATTACAAAGGGAGAAGATACTAAACCTTTAATGGATAAATTAGATTATGTAGTTGAAGATGATTCCTACGTAGGAAGACAACCTCATCTTCCATTAGAACCAGATGTTGGATTCGCATATTTTAATGAAAATGGAAAGTTAGTTATACATTCAAAGAGTGTGGCACTTCATTTCCATGCAGCTATGATAGCTGATGGTGTAGGGGTTCAACTTGATGATTTAATATTAGTTCAGAATCCAACAGGTGGTACTTTTGGTTATAAATTCAGTCCTACTATAGAAGCTTTACTTGGAGTAGCAGCTATAGTAACTAAAAAACCTGTATATTTAGAATTTAATATGTTCCAACAAATAACTTACACTGGGAAAAGGTCACCTTTCTTTATGCATGTAAAATTAGGTGCTGGCAAGGATGGAAAACTTGTTGCAATGGATACTGATTGGACTGTTGATCATGGCCCATATTCAGAATTTGGTGATCTTTTAACTATGAGAGGTACACAATTTATAGGTGCAGGATATAACATTCCAAATATAAAAGGTGAAGGAAGAACAGTTTGTACAAATCACGCTTGGGGTTCGGCATTTAGAGGGTATGGTTCACCACAGAGTTTGTTTTCTTCGGAAGTTTTAATGGATAAATTAGCTAAGAAAATTGGTATGGATCCTCTTGAACTAAGATATCTAAATGTATATAGAGAAGGGGATACTACTCCTACAGGCTGTGACCCAGACGTAATATGTTTACCAACTATGATTGAAAAATTACGTCCACTATATAAAGTTGCTAAAGAAAAAATTAAAAATAAAAATGTTGATAGAGGAGATAAAAAATATGGAGTAGGAGTTTCTATATTACTTTATGGTTCAGGCCTTGATGGTGCAGATTCTTCAGAAGCTTGGGCGGAGTTAACTTCAAAAGGAGTTACTGTAGGAAATTCCTGGGAAGATCATGGGCAAGGAGCAGATATGGGAACTTTAACTATAGCTCATGAAACTTTAAGACCAATAGGAATAACTCCAGAGCAAATAAAGTTAGTTATGAATGACATGGAATTTACACCAAATAGCGGTCCGGCAGGTGGAAGTCGTTCTAATGTTTTAACAGGTAATGCTACTAGAGTTGCATGTGAAAACTTACTGGCAGCTATGAAAAAAGAAGATGGTACTTATAAAACTTACCATGAAATGATAGCTGAAAATAAACCAGTGAAATATGATGGAAAATGGACAGCTCCTTGTACTGCTTGTGATACATCAACTGGCCAAGGAAATCCATTTCCATGTTACATGTATGGCGTTATTATGTCAGAAGTAGAAGTAGATATTACTACAGGAAAGGTTAAAGTAGAAAAACTTACTTTAATAGCTGATTTGGGAACTATAGTAAATAAATTAGTAGTTGATGGTCAAATGTATGGAGGTTTAGCTCAAGGTATAGGCTTAGCTTTAAGTGAAGATTTTGAAGATTTAAAGAAACACACCACACTTACAGGGTGTGGAATACCACAAATTAAGGATGTACCTGATAATATAGAAATAATTTATCAAGAAACTAAAAGACCATATGGTCCATATGGTGCTTCAGGTGCAGGTGAAATGCCACTTTCAGCGCCACATGCAGCTATAATTAATTCAATATATGATGCTTGTGGAGTGCAAATAACAAAACTACCTGCACTTCCAGAAAAGATTTTAGCAGCACTTAAGATAATGAAGAAATAATCAAATTTAAATTGTTCCTCAGAAGGAATCAGAAACAAAGTAGTATCAATTAACAAATATGTGATAACCTCTACAAAGTTTCTGATTCCTTCTTTTTTTATTAAAAGGGAGGAGTTTTATGGACTTAAATGAATTATTAAATAAACAGGATTTATGTACTACAGATGAGCCATCAGCTTGTATAACAGCTTGCCCTTTGCACATGGATGTAAAAACTTTTATAGAGGAAATAGAAAAAGGAGACTTTAAAAAAGCTTATAAAGTTATGGCTAAAAGAGTTCCTTTCACGAGGATAATAGGCAATATATGTGATCATCCTTGTGAAAATGCATGTGTAAGAAATAAGGTAGGAGGAGCTATAAATATACATGAACTTGAAAAAATCACAGTAAAAACAGGTTTTTCTTCTAATAAGAAAACCATTGCTATACCTAAAAACGGAAAAAAAGTTGCGGTGATAGGAGCAGGTATAAGCGGTATTACAGTCGCTTTTGATTTAGATAAAAAAGGTTATCAGGTTACTATGTACGAAAAAGGTGAAAAAATAGGTGGAACACTTTGGAATTTTCAAGGAGAACAACTTTCAAAGGAAATCATAGAAGAAGAGCTGAATATAATAAATAAAGGAAACATAGAAATAAATTTAAATACATCAGTAAATTTAAAAGAATTACAGAAAATATTAAGTATGTATGATGGAGTTTACATAGGGACAGGAACATGGGAAGAAGAATTAAAAGTAAATTCTACAACATTCCAAGTAGAAAACACTTCCTTATTTGCAGGAGGAAAAATTGTAAATATAAACAATTCAATTATATTTTCTATGAGCTCCGGAAGAAGGGCTGCTATATCTATAGACAGATATATTCAGAAAATTTCTATTATGGCGGCAAGAGAAAATGAAGGAGTTTATGAAACACCTTTAAAAATTCAATTAGAAGATATAGAGATAATGGGGGAAATTAAAAAAACTTCTTCAGAATATAGTGAGGAAGAAGCAATTAATGAAGCAGGAAGATGCTTAAAATGTCAATGTTTACAGTGTGTAAAAAGCTGTGCACACCTAAAAAAATATAATATAACTCCCAAAAAATATATAAGACAAATAAATCATAATCAAACTATAGTATTGGGTGATCATTATGCAAATAAAATGATTAATTCCTGTACTCTTTGTGGGCTCTGTAAAGAAGTTTGTCCTTCTAATTTAGATATGAAAGACATAATAGAAAAGACTCGTGAAAGCATGGTGCAAAAAAACAAGATGCCTGTATCTGCTCATGATTTTGCATTAAAGGATATGGAGTTTAGTAATAGTAATTGCTTTTCAATGATAAAAGCTGAACCAGCATATGAAAAAGTAAAATATATATTTTATCCAGGATGCCAGCTACCTGCGTCATCTCCAGAATACATTGAAAAAATATATAAGTATCTTATGTCAAATATTAAAGAAGGCGTTGGAATTATGTTAGGTTGTTGTGGGGCACCTGCAGACTGGGCAGGAAGACAGGACTTAATGGAAAAAAGTTTAGAAAATATAAAAAACCAGTGGAATAGAATGGAAAAACCAACTTTTATTCTAGCTTGCTCAAGCTGCTACAGTATATTTGAAAAATATACGCCGTATATAAACTTTATTTCTCTGTGGGAAATTATAGATAAATATGGGGTTCCTGTTAATAATAAAATAAGTGAGAAGCACTTACTGAATATACATGATGCTTGCACTACAAGATATAATAAAAAAGTTCAGGCGAGTATAAGAAACATAGTGTTAGCTTTAGGATATGAAATAGAAGAACTTAAATTTTCAAAAGAAAAGACAAAATGTTGTGGTTATGGGGGACTTGTATATTTTGCAAATAAAGAACAATCTAAGGATTTCATAAAAGATAGAATAAAAGAAAGTGGAGAAGATTACCTAGTTTATTGTTCTATGTGTAAAGATTTATTTATAAATGAAGGAAAACCAACTTTTCATGTTTTAGATTTAATCTATAGTGATGAGTTAAATAAAGTAGCTTTAAGAAAAACCCCTACTTTATCTAAAAGGCATGAGAATAGAATGTATGTGAAAATCAACCTTTTAAAAAAATTATGGAATGAAGAATTAAATGATTTCACAAAGAATTATGATTTAAAGTTAATTATAAATGATAACCTGCAAAAACAAATGGAAGACAGATTAATTCTCATTGAAGATATAGAAAAAGTAGTCTATAATGCTGAAAAAAATAGAGAAAGGCTTTTTAATCCAAAAAACTCACATTATTTGGCTAGGATGAGAATTAGTAATGTAAGCTACTGGGTGGAATATGAACAAAAAAATCATAGATTGCTAATTCATAAGGCTTATAGCCATAGAATGGAAATAGTGGAGGAATAGTTATGAGAATTAATAAAGAAGAAAAAACTCCATGGATTTGTGATAAATGTAATAAAGAGCTGAAACTTAACCAGGTAAAGGTTCTTTACCTTGGAGGAAACTTTGAAGTAGAACTTATGCAGTGTCCACAGTGTAAAATGGTAATTATAGACGAGGATTTAGCATTAGGTAAAATGTTAGAGGTGGAAAAAGGACTGGAGGATAAATAATGAAATGCGGCAATGCTTATGAGAATGAAAATATGCAAATAGTTACAGGGGAAACTTTAAGACCAGGGGGATTTGTCTTAACAGATAAAGGAGTAGAATTTTGCAAGTTTTCTTCAGAAGATCCTATAATGGATGTAGGATGCGGCATGGGGGCTACTGTTAACTATCTTTATAAAAAATATGGAATAAAAGCTATAGGAATAGACCCCTCTGATAAACTAATAGATATGGGTAAAAAAAACTATGAATATACAAATTTTATTCAAGGCAAAGGAGAAAAAATTCCTTTTCAAAATGAAAGTTTTCAGGGGATATTTGCAGAATGTACATTGTCTATAATGGATAATTTAGATTCTGTTATAAAAGAAGTATTTAGAACTTTAAAAAATAGAGGTTATTTTATTATCACAGACGTGTATGCAAAAAATCCAGAATTCACACATAAACTTAGTACAATTTCGATTAATAGCTGCATGAGAGGACTTCATGATTTAGATTTACTTTCGAAACAATTAGTAAAACAAGGATTTAAGATAATGCTTCTAGAAGACTGCAGTTTCATGTTAAAACAACTTATGGTTAAAATAATATTTTCTTATGGGTCTATGTCAGTATTTTGGAACAAATCAACAGAATGTTGTATAGATGGACAGCAGTTTGAAAAAACATTAAAAAGCTGCAAACCAGGATATTTTATTATGATAGCTAGAAAAGGAGATGAAGACGATGAATGATACAGCTTTCCGTATATATAAGTTAGCTTCCTCAGGTTTCTGCTGTACTCAAATAATGATTAAATTAGCCTTAGAGGATGAAGAAAAAGAAAATTTGGATTTGATAAAAGCTTTAAATGGTCTATGTGGGGGAATTGGATCTACAAAAAAGACTTGTGGAGTTCTCACAGGGGGAATAGCCATTATAGGACTTTATGCAGGAAAAGGGCAGGCTGTAGAGCACTATAGTGAGAATTTTCAATCTATGTTAGGGGAATATGGGAATTGGTTTGAACAGGAATTTGAGAGCATAGAATGTTTAGATATAATAGGAGTTCAAAAAATAACTGATGATAATGGCAATGTAAATTATCCTGTAAAATGTGGAGAAATATTATTAAAAAGCTATGAGAAGATTAAGGAAATAGTATTTAAATATGGTTATGAGTTTGGGGATAGGGAGGATATATGAAAGATGTAAAAGTAATTTCTAAAACTGAAAGTTTATGTCCTTATTGTTTTAAAAAAATAAATGCAGAAAAAGTTTTAGAAGATGATAAAGTCTATATGGAGAAATATTGTCCAGAACATGGAAACTTTAAAACTCTAATTTGGAGAGAAACTACTTCCATGGAGAAATGGGTCAGAAATAAGCAAAGAGCAAATATAAAAAAACCAGGTACTGTTGTTGAAAAAGGATGTCCTTTTGATTGTGGATTATGCAGTAAACATAGGCAACATACATGTACAGCATTAATAGAAATTACCCAAAGGTGTAATTTAAAATGTAGTTTTTGTTTTGCTAATTCAGAGGATAGTAAGGAAGAGGATCCTTCTATAGAAAAAATAAAATTTTTATATGAAACAGTGCTAAAATTTTCAGGAAAATGTAATATACAACTTTCTGGAGGAGAACCTACATTGAGGGACGACTTACCTCATATAATAAGGCTTGGAAGAGAGTTAGGTTTTGGGTTCATACAAGTAAATACTAATGGAATACGTATAGCTAGTGATGAAGAATATGTTAAAGAACTTAAAGACGCAGGTCTTGATTCAATCTTTTTGCAATTTGATGGTACGGAAGAATTAATCTATAAAAAATTAAGGGGAAAGGACTTGCTACAATTTAAAATGAAAGCAGTAGAAAATTGCAATAAATATGGTATAGGTGTAGTTTTAGTTCCAACCTTAGTGCCAGGAGTAAATGTGGATAATATAGGACAAATTATAGAATTCGCACTAAATAATCTCCCTACAGTAAGGGGGGTACATTTTCAACCTGTAAGTTACTTTGGAAGAATACCTTATATTCCAACGGATGAACAGAGAATTACACTACCAGAAGTTATGGAGAATATAGAAAGACAAACACAGGGTAAAATTAAAATGGATAGTATGAAGCCACCAGGATGTGAAAATGCACTATGTTCTTTTCATGGTAGTTATATGTATAAAAATAAAGATGAGATTGTAAGTATTACTAATAACGCAGGTAGCTGCTGTTCAAAAAATGAAAGTGCAGAAGAAGGTGCTCTAAAAGCAAAGGAGTTTATAGCTAGAAATTGGTCTTCTAGGAAAATAGAAAATATTAGGGGTAAGCTAAGTCCTAAAAAAGTTATGAGCTGGGATGACATATTATACAATATAAAAAATTATTCTTTCAGTATATCAGCTATGGCATTTCAAGATGTATGGAATGTAGATTTGGAAAGAGTTAAGGATTGCTGCATTCATGTAGTAAGTCCAGAAGGGAAGCTTATACCATTTTGTATTTATAATATTACAGATGTACAAGGAAACTATATTTACAGAAATTCTTAAATTTAAAATGGAGAGTACAAAATGAAGACTAATGTTCTTGAAAAATGGATAATGGATAAAATTGGAATAAAAAAATTCTATAAAGAGGAATTAGAGAATTATCAAGTAAATAAGATAAAAGAAATCATAGCTTATGCAAAAAAACACAGTAAATTTTATAAAAAACATTTAAAATATTTTGAGGAAAGCAACATAAATTCTTTTAAAGATTTTGAGAAAATACCGTTTACTGTATCAAATCATATAAAAGAGAATTCGCAGGATTTTTTATGTGTATCTCAGAAAGATATTGCTAGAGTTGTAACCTTAAAAACCTCTGGTACAACTGGCAAAGGAAAAAGGATATATTTCACAGAGAAAGATTTAAATCTTACAATAGATTTTTTTAAACATGGAATGAGTTGTTTAGTAAATAAAAATGACAGAGTACTAGTACTTCTTCCAGGAAATTCTCATGGAAGTATAGGAGATTTACTTAAAAAAGCTCTAAAAGAATTAGAAATAGAATGTTATGTGCAGGGTGTTATTGTAAATACAAAAGATACTGCAAGGTTTATACAAAATAATAATATAAATTGCATTGTAGGTATCCCTATACAGGTGCTTCATTTTAGTAGAGTAGAAAGTGAAGCATTTAAAAATAAAATAGAAAAAATTCTTCTAAGTACAGATTATGTACCTGAAATTTTAATAAAAGAAATTACAAATGAATTTGGTTGCAAAGTTTTTACTCACTATGGAATGACTGAGATGGGATATGGTGGGGGTGTGGAATGTGAAGCATTAAATGGATATCACATGAGAGAGGCAGACTTATACTTTGAAATAATAAACCCAATCACAGGTAAATTAGTAGAAAATGGACAATACGGTGAAGTGGTGTTTACAACACTTACAAGAGAAGGTATGCCTTTAATAAGGTATAGAACTGGAGATATCGCATGCTTTAATGTAGAAAAATGTTCCTGTGGTACTTTTTTAAAAACTATGAGAAGGGTCATTGGTAGAATGGACAACAAAATCATAATAAATAAAAATCAATTTATTTATATGAGAGAATTAGATGAGGTTATTTTATCTTTTAAAGAAGTAATAAATTACAAAGTCTACATTGAAGAGGAAAATATAATTTTTATAGAAATATTAGCGTTAACAGAAGAAGATTTTTATAAATTACAAAGTGAAATAATTAATGAAATTGAAAGCATACCCGTAATAGAAGAAGCATTAAATAAAAATCAGATAAAAATTGTATTAAATTACTTAGAAAGCACTATAGAAACAAAGAATAGTATGATAAAGAGAAAAATATATAATTATAGAAAGAAGGTTTAAAAATGAAAGATATATATGAAAAAGTATCTGAATTCTTAGACAAAAAAGAAAGTTTTGTAATAGCTACTATTTTGGAAAAGTCAGGATCTGGCCCCAGAGAACAGGGTGTAAAGATGATTATCAGAAAAGACTTTTCTATTGTAGGTACTATAGGTGGTGGTATATTTGAAGCTATGGCTATAAAGCTTTCTTCAAAGGTTTTTGAAAATGGGGAATTTATAGTTAAAAAATTTTCATTGTCAAATGAAAGTGCTTCATCATTGGGTATGATATGTGGTGGAGAAGTTAAACTGCTTTTAGAATATGTAGATTGTAATGATAATGATATGATAAATATATATACAAAGACAAAAGAGCTTAGAAGAAAAGGCATTAATTTCGCAATTATAACAAAGATAAGTGAAGAAGATGGAAAAATAAAGGGAATAGATAAATGGATTTGTACGGAAACAGCATTTTATGGAGAAGAAAATGATATAGCTCAATGCATATTCAGAAAAATAAGAGAAGACTTTAAAAACATTAGCTTCCAGAATATTATTGTACAAGGAGAAAGATATTTAATAGAACCTATTTTAAACTATGAAAGTGTATATATAATAGGTGCTGGTCATGTTTCACAAAAGATTGCAGATATAACTAAAATGTTGGATTTTAAGACTATTGTTCTAGATGATAGAGAAGAATTTGCTAATAGAGAGAGATTTAAAACTGCTGATGAAATAAAAGTAATTCCTTCTTTTGAAAATATACTTAATTATATAGAAGTAGATAGTACAAGTTATATAATAATAGTTACAAGAGGACATGCCTATGATAAAGAAGTACTTGGTCAAATGTTTAAAACTGATGCAAAATATATAGGTATGATAGGAAGTAAAAAGAAGAGAGAATTTACTTATAACTGTCTTCTAAATGAAGGATATACTTCAAAGGATATTGAAAGAGTACATTGTCCTATTGGCATATCTATATTTGCACAAACACCTGAAGAAATAGCCATAAGTATTACAGCTGAATTAATTAAAGTTAAGAGATCACCATTAAATGAATAAAGATAATTTTGCAGCAGTAATACTTGCAGCAGGATATTCTTCCAGAATGGGTGAGTTTAAACCTCTATTGAAGTTTGGAAAATATACTGCAATAGAAACAGCTGTAAATACTTTTAAAGCTGCTGGAATTTACAATATTATAGTGGTAGTAGGGCATAGAGGAACAGAAATAATGAGAATATTAGAAAAATCATCAGCAAAATGTGTAGAAAATAAAAATTATTCTCAAGGAATGTATTTTTCTGTGTTAAAGGGCATAGAAAAATTAGAAAAAGATATCACTGGATTTTTTATACTTCCTGTGGATACGCCACTTATAAAAAAAGACACTATAGAAATGTTAAAAATTAAATACTCACAATGTGATAAAGGAATTATATATCCTAGCTTTAATGGTATAAAAGGGCATCCTCCTCTTATTGGCTTTAAATATAAAGATGTAATAATAAATGCTAATGAAAAGGGAGGTTTAAAGAGTGTATTAAATAAATTCAATGAAGACTCTATAAATGTCCCTGTATTTGATGAGGCAACAATAATGGATATGGATACCAAAGAAGAGTATGAAAAATTACTAAAATACTTTAATTTGAATTCATTAAACAGAGCGGAATGTTATTGCATTTTAAATATATATAATGTTCCAAATAACATAATAAGACACTGCAATAAAGTATCAGAAGTAGCTTTAAATATTTTAAATAAATTAAATAAAGAAGGCTGTAACTTTGATTCAAACATAATGGAAACTGCAGCACTATTACATGATATAGCTAGAAAAAAAAAGAATCATGCTAAAGCAGGGGAAGAAATATTAAAAAAACTGGGCTATGAACATATAGGAAATATAATATCAACACATATGGATATAAAGGTAAATGAAAAAGAAAATATTACAGAAAATGAAATATTGTATTTAGCAGATAAACTTGTAAAGGAAGACCGATATACAACACTAGAGCAGAGATATTCCAATATTTTATTAGAATATGATAATCAATTTACAGTTTTATACAAAATACAAAAAAGATTTGCTGAAGCTAAAAAAATTATAAAAAAGATAGAAAATATAATAGGGAAAAGCTTTAATTATGAATAAAAAGATTTATTTGGTGAGGCATGGTAAAATAGATATAAGTAATGAAAAATCCTATATAGGAATTACAGATTTGCCCATAAATATGGAGGGCATAATACAAGCCAAAAAACTTAAAATTTTTTTTGATGCCATAGATATTGAAAAAGTATATGTAAGTTATTTAAAAAGGTGCAAGCAAACAGCACAAATAATTTTAGAAAATAGAAATATAGAACCGATTTTGGTAAAACAGTTTGCTGAAATAAACATGGGTGAATGGGAAGGACAAACTTTCAATTATATAAAAAGCACTTTCCCAGAGGAATTTAAAAAAAGAGGAGAAAATATAGATGATTTTATACCTCCAAAGGGAGAAAGTTTTCAACAGCTTAAGGAAAGAGTTATGCCAGTTTTTCGAACTATTGAAAGAAATAGCAAAGGCAACATACTTATAATTACTCATGCAGGAGTAATTAGAGGCATACTATCTAATATTTTATCAATACCAATGATGAACATATTTGCAATACGTGAAAAGTACGGATGCGTAAATGAAATTTCATGGAATAGTAAATATAAAAAATGGCAGTGGAAAATTGTATTATAAAGGGGCTGTTAGTGTGAAAATAGTTAATTGTAAATCAGATATAGAGATTTCTCATGAAAGATGCAAAAGATTTGATACTAAACCAAATCAAGTTTTTAGTAAAAAAATTATATGTGATACAGAATTACAAAAAAAATTTGCAGCTAACAGAGATTTAATAGTAACTGCAGCACCATACATGGCTCAACTCACTAACTTTGTAAAAGGATTTAATTTTTTTGTATTGCTTACAGATGGTGAAGGATGCATATTAAATGCTATAGGTGATGAAAAAATACTTTCTGAAGCATTTTCAATGAAAATGATACCAGGGGCATTTATGAATGAAGAAAATATAGGAACTAATGCTATGAGCATGGTTATAGAAACAAAATCTCCAGTTCAGGTTTCTGGTGAAGAGCATTTTATAAAAGCGTATCATAAATGGACCTGCTCTGCAGCACCTATAAATGACAATCATGGAAGACTTATAGGAGTTCTTAATCTGACAGGGTATATTAAATTTGTACACCCACATACATTAGGTATGGTTATAGCGGCCTCCAATGCTATAGAAGAAATGATGAAGGTAAAAGAGTATCACAGGATACAGGACATAAATGATAAACACATAAAAACTATATTTAATTCTATTCCTGTAGCTATAGTGACTTCTGATATAAATGGAAAAATAAAAGTTTGCAATAAAAAAGCCTTAGATATGTTTGGCAATAAGGCAGATGGATTAAAAATAGATGAAATGGCAGAGCTTATAGAGAATTGGGACAAAGTAAAAACATCTATATATTTAGGAAAAAGTATTTCGCAGGAAATAAATATAATAGCATTAAGAAACAAATTTCAATGTCAGTTAACTGCTAGTTCAATATATAATTCAGAAGATGATGCTATTGAAATAGTATACGTTCTTGAGGAGATTAAGAAGAGAAAGAAAAAAAACGATGGTCAAGCTTATTATACTTTCGATAAAATAATTGGAGAAGATGAAAATTTTATAAAGATAGTTGAATATGCAAAAAAAATAGCAAATAGTAAATCTACTATTCTTATAATGGGAGAAAGTGGTACTGGAAAAGAGGTATTTGCACAATCAATTCATAATTACAGTAGTAGAGTTGATGGACCTTTTATAGCATTAAACTGTGGTGCTATTCCAAAGCAACTTATAGAATCAGAACTTTTTGGGTATGAAGAAGGGGCATTTACAGGAGCTAAAAAGGGAGGAAACCTTGGAAAATTTGAATTAGCTGATAACGGAACTATAATGCTAGATGAAATTGGAGAAATGCCAATTGATATGCAGACAAAACTTTTAAGAGTTGTTCAAGAAGGTATAATAACAAGAATAGGAAGTTCAAAATCAATACCTGTAGATGTTAGAATTATAGCAGCTACTAATAAGGATTTAAAAAAAGAGGTAGAGCTTGGAAGGTTTAGAAAAGATTTATACTATAGACTTAATGTATTACCTATATATTTACCTCCACTTAGGCAAAGAAAAGGAGATATAATTCTTTTTATAAGATATTTTATAAAAAATATTGCTAAAAAGCTTAATAAAAAGGAGTTAACTATACCAGAAGAATGCTTAAATAAGATTATAAATTATGGTTGGCCTGGAAATATAAGGGAATTAGAAAATGTTGTTGAGTTAATTATAAATACTGAGTCTATACCATCAGATTATTTTGGAGACGAAAATTGCAAAACTGAAACACTAATAAATATTAATAAGGAATGTCTAAAATTAGAATATGCAGAAAAGGAACATTTAATTAAAATATTAAAAAGGTTCAAGGGGAATATTACTCATTCAGCAGAAGCATTGGGAATAAGAAGAAATACTTTATACAGCAAAATTAAAAAATATGATATACACATATAAAATTCAAATAAATAATTGCACAATTTGTATATTGAGAGTATAATGAGTCGAATACCTTCCCTTTGGAAGGTATTCTTTATTGTGTGAAAATATAATTGAATTAGAGGTAAGTTTATGATAAAAGCTATAGATTATTCAGAAATCGATGAAAAATTAATTAAAGATAACTATGTATTAATTGATGTAAGAAGCCCAGGGGAGTTTTTAAATGCTAGTATACCAGGCGCAGTTAATATTCCTCTTTTTACTGATGAACAAAGAGAACACATAGGAACTGTTTATGTACAGGAAAGTGTTGAAAAAGCTAAAAAGCTTGGCATAGAAGCTGCAGCTAAAAACCTTCCTATTATATATGAAAAAATACAACAACTTCAACAGCAATATAAATCTCTTATATTTTTTTGTGCAAAGGGAGGAATGAGAAGTAGTTCAATGGTTTCATTGCTTATAACCATAGGGGTGAATGCATTTAAAATAAGAGGTGGGTATAAATTTTATAGGGCATATATAAATAAAAACCTTCCTAAAGTCATAGAAGAAGTTCAATTTATAGTAATTCATGGTAATACGGGAGTAGGAAAAACTAATATATTAAAAAAGCTTAAAGAGGCTGGATATGATGTATTAGATTTAGAAGGTTCGGCAAATCATAGAGGTTCTCTTTTGGGAAATATAGGACTTGGAGATGAAAATTCTCAAAAACAGTTTGAAAGTCTTATATATGAAGCCATTAAAGAAAGAAAAAGTAATTTGGTTTTTGTTGAAGGAGAAAGTAAAAGAATAGGAGATATAATAATACCTGGATTCATTTTTAATGCTATGGAAAAAGGTGTTCATATTAATGTAACTGCTGCATTGGATTTTAGAGTTAAAAATATAATGAAAGATTATGTTGAAAATAATAATCAAGAAATTATAGAAGCTCTAAATAAATTAAGAAAATATATAAATTGTAAAAATGTTGATAGATATATAGAAGATGTGAAAAAGCATTCTTATGATAAAGTAATAGAAGAGCTAATGGTTAAATACTATGATCCTATGTATGAAAATACCATAAATAATTATGAATTAAATGTAGAAAATACAAATAGTGAAAGAACATGTGATGTTATAATAAACTGGCTAAAAGATAAATTTTAGATTGTGAAATGAAGAGTTTACAATTATAAATAAAATATAGATTATAGACAAAAATCAGGATAAATTATCAGAAAAACTTAACTATATAATTCAAAGACTTAGGGCATTATAAAAAAACACATGAGATTCTTTTTGTAGTAGTTCCTTTTTTTATATTTCTGCATATAAAGATACTAACAGTATATGTGGATTTATGAGGAGGGGTATAATGTCAAGTATTATACTTCAATATATTTTAGTAGTGCTTTTAGTAGTAGGATTAGGCTATTTTATGTATCTGCTAAAGGATAAAAAGGTTAAGTTTAATGAAGATTACTTTGGCATAAGTTATAGTATATTGAACTCACTAGGAGAAACAGAAGGTACTGTAGAAAATGTAAAAAAAGTGCTAAGAATAGTTTCAAAATCTGTACTCTATGTTGAAGATAACTATAAAAGTGAAGATAATAATATAAAAGAAGACAAGGCTTTAGCCTTTGCAAGAGAAGCATTGAGGGATTTAAAACTTAGTAAAACTATAGATGATGATAGTATAAGATATATGATAAGGCTTTCAGCAGCTTTTTTAAGTCCTACAAATGAGAATATAGATAGTACTAAAAATAACTAAAAATGTAGCTAATCTTTGCATAGCATAGATTAGCTATATCATTTTGTAAAAAAATGGATTAAATGTGTTGTTAAAATAAAAATGCTGTTGTATAATAAGGCAATGTATAGGTTATATATTAATAACTAATATAATGAGAACGTTTGTTTTTATTTTAAGTTTTTGGTACAATAAATACTTGTAGAAAGTAAAGAATAGAATTATGGAGGAATCATATGGAACAAAGAGAGGAAAAAGTACAGGTTTATGATGTTACTGCATTGACTTCTCTGGAAAAGCTGGAGCCTGTTAGAGTTAGACCAGGTATGTATATAGGTTCCACAGGGAGTAAGGGGCTTCATCACTGTATATGGGAAATTTTAGATAATGCTATAGATGAAATATCTAACGGTTTTGGAAACAAGGCTACTGTAATTTTAAATAAAGATAAAAGTGTAACTATTATAGATAATGGCAGAGGGATACCTACAGGAATACATCCTTTAAAGAAAAAATCTGGCGTGGAGATGGTATTTACAGAGCTTCACACAGGTGGAAAATTTAACAATGATGTGTATAAAACTTCTGGAGGTCTTCATGGAGTTGGAGCAGCTGTAGTTAACGCACTTTCAAAATGGATAGAAGTAGAAATAAAACAAAACGGACATATATATATGCAAAGATTTGAATATGCTTACGACAAAAGTGTAAGAAGAGAAATGCCTGGAACTCCTGTAACTCAGTTGAAAATAATAGGAGATACAGAGGAAACATCAACAAAAGTGACTTTTATGCCTGATAAAGATGTATTTTCAAGTACAGAATTTAAATTTGATGTAATAGATGAACGTCTTCAAGAGTTATCTTTTCAAAATAAAGGCATAACATTAAAGCTTATTGATAAACGAAAAGATGAGGACGTAGAAAAAGAATATCATTCAGAAAGAGGTCTTTTAGATTTCATAGAATATTTAAATGAAAGTAGAACATCACTGCATAGCTCACCTATATTATTTGACGGGGATAGAGAAGTAAATGGTGTAAGTATGTATGGTGAGGTATGTGTGCAATTTACAGATTCTACTACAGAATATATAGCAAGTTACGTAAATAATATTCCAACTACGGAATCGGGAACTCACGAAAGTGGATTTAAAACAGGTATGACAAGAGCATTTAAAGAATGGACTAAAAAGTTAAATCTCCTGAAGGAAAAAGATAAAGAATTTGAGGGGGATGACTTGAGAGAAGGTATGACTGCTATACTCAGAATAAAAATAACTAACCCTATATTTGAAGGTCAGACGAAAACAAAGCTAGGAAATACAGAAGCTTATACAATGATGAATGATTTAGCTTATACTAGATTTTGTGAGTGGATAGAAGATAATAAAGACACTGCTATATTTATTATAAATAATGCTATAGATGCAGCAACTAGACGTGAAAAAATTAAAAAAATAAATGAGGCAGAGAAGAAAAAAATAGGTAAAGGCACCGCACCTCTTGCAGGAAAAATAGCAGTTTGTACATTAAAAGATCCTTCCTTTTCAGAATTTATAGTAGTTGAAGGAGACTCAGCAGGAGGATCAGCAAAGCAGGCTAGAGATAGACGATTTCAAACTATAATGCCTTCTAAAGGAAAAATAATGAATACGGAAAAGCAGAAGCTTGAAAATGTAATTGGTAGTGAAGAGCTTAAAATATTCAATACTGCTATAGGTACAGGAATTTTAGAAAATTATAATGAGACAGATTTAAAATATAATAAGATAATAATAATGGCGGATGCTGATGTGGATGGGTATCATATCAGAACTTTATGGATGACTTATATATATAGATATATGAGGGCTCTTATAGCTAATGGACATCTTTATATAGCTATGCCACCTCTTTATAAGGTATATAGACAAACTAAAAATGAAGAAATAGTTAAATATGCGTATAGTGATGAGGAATTAGAAAATACAAAAAAACAAGTGGGGAAAGGTGCACTAATACAGAGATATAAAGGCCTTGGGGAAATGAATCCAGACCAACTGTGGCAAACCACATTAAATCCTGAAACTAGAACTCTTCAGCAGATTACAATAGATGATGCAGCAAAAGCAGAAAAAATGGTATCGCTACTTATGGGAGAAGTGGTGGCACCAAGAAAAAACTATATGTACAAATATGCGGAATTTTAAGCAGAGATCACAAACTTGTGATTTTATGTAAATCACTTACTCCTCTGAAAAAATCAAGGGGAGTTTTCACTAATTTTATAGTAAAAGTTTGTAACTTTGTATCAAAATAAAATTATATAGATGATAGGAGGAAATAATATGGCAAAGAAAGTAGATATTCCTCGTGATAATAATATAATAAAAACACCAATAGAAGAAGCAATGCCGGACAACTATCTTCCTTATGCTGTGGAGGTTTCCAAGGAGAGAGCGCTTCCAGATGTACGTGATGGACTAAAGCCTGTACATAGAAGCATATTGTATGGTGCATTAATGCTTAAAGCTTTTCAAGATAAACCTTACTATCTGCAATCCCTGTTCTTATTTCAGGACCTTT
>CAZKOJ010000014.1:0-43646 GCA_964554365.1 uncultured Clostridium sp.
ATTTTCTTTTAGAGATTTTGTGAATTGAATTTGATGGTTTATCATGTTATTCTTGGCATTCTCATCACAACTTAACGAGTCTTTAATTTGAGTATTCATCATTTTTTTTAATTCATCTAACTCATCAGTACCTGATTTATTAATTTTTTCTATTAAAAAATCATTTTCATCTACTTCATCTGCAGAATCCAAAAATTCCACAAGCTTTAACCATATTTTCTTTTTTTCATCATTATCAATGGTAATCCTTAAAAATGGTTCATACATATTAACAAACATTTGTCCAAAGTTTCCTGGGAATATTTTAAGTAAGTTCTCTGATATAAACTCTTTTTTACCATCTCTAGATAGCTCTAATGTTTCCCTTAGCTTTCTAATTTGTTCTCCTGATGCTTTGTAATCACTTAGATTCTTTTCTATAAGACTTGCGATGATTAATTTACTTTTTTCCAGGTGATTTATACTTTCATCTATTTTTTTTAGAGCCTCCATTAGAGCTTCTTGAAAACTTTTTTTACCTACAACCACATCTTTTATATCTAAAATTGGTATATCTAAAGCTCTCAATGCTCCAATTAAATTCAATTTAACAATATCCTCCTCTACATATTCCCTATAATTATTTTCACATCTTTTTAAAGGATTAATTAATCCCTCACTCTCATAGTATTTAATAGCCTTTTTGGTTAAACCAGTTTTCTCTGATGCAATTTTAATATTCATATTGTATGCCTCCCATAAATTTATAAAATCTTAGTTCTTTAATTTTATACTAATGGTGTCTGTAGGGTACAAGTCAATAACTTTTTTAATACTTGACTTAGAATTAAAATCATTTTAAACTACAAAAAAGTATTACATCAAAAGCCTAATGATTTAATTCACTTAAATTTCATGATATACTAAAATTAGTTATGACGTAGTTGTAAGATATTGTACATTCATACTATTTTACTAAAAATTAAAGAAAGGAATATAATAATGGAATATAATAAAGTTTCAATAAATGGAACTATAAAAAACCTTTTACCTTTAACCTATGATATTTTAAATGAATCTCAATTAATAGTACATCCATATATCTATAAAATTGTATTAAGTGGTTCTCGTGGGTTGTCTAATAGTTATAGAGAGGATTCTGATATTGATTTATCATTACTTGTTGATTCAAAACTTTTAAATTTAGAGCCAAATCCAAAAAAAGTCTTAAAAGAGATACTTGATATTACTTTAGAAAATTGGACAAGTAATGTAGAACTTGATACTGTTGCAGTATTTGATATTAATCATTGTAACTTAAAATGCTTTAATTACGAATCATTTTCAGAAAATATATGCAAAATTGGAGGAGTTGATTGTTTAGGACTTTATAAAATTCAAAAGGGGTTTAATGGCTATGTTCCTAAAATTGGTATTAACATAGAGAAAATGAGTCCCACAATAACAGTATGGAATAGAAAAATATAGATTTTTACCATGATTTGGTTATTGGTTAGAAGTAAAATAATTCGCAACATTCTTTTAAAACGTAATAGTAAACATTCATATTGAAAGAATATTACATAAATATAATGTTAAGCATTATATACTACCTGTTGCGCAATTAAGTGAAGAAAGCTTAGCTGCACCATTTTCATTTAAATTTGCAACTGTAAATGATGAGCTATCAATATTCAAAGCAACCATAGTCCTACGAAGTTTAACTTCTTGTTATAATAACTTACAACATTTCCAACTAATAGTGCTGCTGCAATTGTACCTTCACGGACACCATTTAATTCATGAAACATATATACAGATGCAATAACACTGATAATAACCAATGCACTATCAACGCATATTTTTATTTTTCCAAAATCCTTACGTGTCTTTTGAGCAATGGCCTTCACTAAACCTTCACCAGCAAGCATTATAACATTAGCTTTTACTTCCAAAAAGACACCCAATGCAACCACAAAGATGCTCACAATACAAACGAGCCATTGTACAAGGTAACTATGAATTTGCATGCCAGATACAAGATTCACTGTAAAATCTGTAAAATATCCAAAGAGAAATGCTACAACAAGTTGCAATAATTGCAAAGGCTGATACTCTCGTCGCAAAATTACAATTTGCAAAGCAACAAAAACCACATGCATGGCAATAGTGATTTTACCAATGGACCATGATAGTCCTAAACTTAGTACTAATGGCACACTTAAAATAGGAGTTGTACCCAATCTGGCTTTTGTTGACAAAGCAATTCCAACTGCTATAATGAACAACCCAACTATCAATAGCAGATAACGTTTTATATATTCTTTGATTGTTTCCATATTTCTCATCTTACTAACACTATTCTTTCCACTCTAAAATTCCTCCTAATAAATTATATTACAGATTACTTTACGTAATTTTACTATTTTTACCTAACTATACTAAAAATTGTATCACATTTTCCACATACTTTCACCAATAGCTTATATAAACAGTATTCTTGGCTCCAGGTGGAGTTTTTTCACTCCACCTGAACCTAAGAATCACTTGATATGATGATTAGCTTGGTAACTCCGTTCCACACACTTTTCTATAAAGCAGTGCCGTAATACCTATCACTACAAGGGTAATTACTCCTGTAATTAAATTTTTATCTACACCTGGCAGAAGAAATAAAATTCCAATAGGTATAATACCAAATATCATTCCGCCTATAATTCCCAGCATAGATGCCATGCTTTGCTTGATTACAGTCACTTCAGATTCCCATGTGAAATTCGGCATTTTAAGGTTAATAAATATTCCCCATACAGAAGTAAGTCCTACATAGGCAAGTGGTGTAACAAACATCCATAGGATTGATACAATATTTGATTTCAAACTAAGGCTCATAAATAGAGAGCTTAGTATAGATACAGGCAATAGTATGGCTGCATTGACTGCCATTTTGCTTCTATATATGGTTGCTGCATCTATTGGTGCGGATTGTAATATCCATAAGTTCTTCCCTTCTAGTGAAAGTGACACAGCAGATGTACATGTCATTGCTAGCAATGCAGAAATCACGAAAGGCACAAGATTAATAATCATAGAGTTTATATTTGGCATTCCAATTATCTGCTGCATTTTATCTATTCCTAGAATAAAACATGCAATGGATCCTACTAGCAAAAGCACTGCTCCCGTTCCTACATTTAGCACATATAGATAGGATGAAAAGAATCTTTTCATTTCTTTTCCGTACAATGCCTTAAAGGGAGATGATGCCTTTAAACTTTGTAATTTATAATTAGATTTAGTTTGGTGTGTTGTAAGTCCAGTGTTTATGGATTTATATTTAAGGGAAACAATTTTTACGAATACATAGTACCACACAACTGAAATCACCAAAAATGCAAGAAATGCGACTATGTTATACTGAACAACAGCTTTTTCAAATATACCTACTAATGGATATATCTGATTCATTTTCTTTGATAACATTGTGCCTAGCGATGCTAATTGCTTTATGTCTATTTGGCTGGAGCTCATCCTTCCTGCACTCATGCTTACGCCCATGAAAACAATTAGTATGGCAAATGATAGTACGATGCTGACCAAATTGGTATGTTTAAATCTAGATGAAATTGCGCTAATAATTGATCCAAGAACTGCTGCTATTGTCATTGGCACTAAAGGTGTTACAAATATAGCAATAAGCCACATCCCATAAAATAACATTTGTGGATGTGTCCATAGACAATAGGTTATTCCCATAGGAAGCATAATAACAAGGGAAAAAAGCATATTCATTCCATACATCAATAAAAATCGGCTTGTGATCACCGTGGTGGTTTGAAATGGAAGTGCCATAAGCATATCGTAATCTTTGAAAGCAAATAATATTCCACTAGCCTTAAACACAGTAAAGAACATGACAAGTAAACTTGTAATGGTAAATGCGTATGCCGGAATAATACTAGCCAATCCAATACTACCCAGCCCATATCCAATGCCAAAGCAATATACCCCTAGCATAATCACAAGCATAGTCATTATTACAGCGAGTATAACAGCTCTATTTTTCTTCTTTTTATCCGTTTCATATCGCAAGGTGTTTATTCCCGACTGACTCAGAAACTGTGTCTTTAAAAGAATCAAGATGCTATTTTTCATTTTTCGACACCTCCATAAAGAGTGATTCCAAGGATTGATTTTGAATCAAAGTTTCTGTATCTCCCGCTTCAATGAGCTTGCCATCTTTAATAATGGCGATTTTATTGCAAAGTTTCTCTGCCACATCCAGCACATGGGTAGAGAAGAAAATAGCACTTCCCTCTTTGCACAGTTCATGCATGGTATTTTTCAATGTCAGAGATGCTTTTGGATCTAATCCTACAAATGGTTCATCTAATAAAAGTAATTTTGGTTTATGGATTAAGGCAGAAATCAAAGCAAGTTTTTGTTTCATTCCGTGAGAATAAGAAGAAATCAAATCTCCTAGTGCTCTAGTAATTTCAAATAATTCCGCATATTTTCCAATGCGTTCTTCTCTGTCTTCTTTTCCAACGCAGAAAACATCCCCGATAAAATTTAAATATTGAATGCCTGTTAAATGCTCATATAAATCTGGATTATCTGGTATATAGGCTATTACTTTTTTACAATCTAATGGAGATTTTTGAACAGAATGTCCGTCAATAAAAATCTCTCCTTCTTCAAAATCAAGTACACCTGCAATAGCTTTTATGGTTGTACTCTTTCCAGCTCCATTGTGTCCAATAAATCCATAAATATCTCCTGATTCTACTGTAAGATTAAAATTATTCACAGCTTTTTTTCCACCTTTATATGCCTTTGAAAAATTCTTAATTTCTAACATAACCATTCTCCTTTTCCTCTATAAATTTAAAAATGTTTTTACCCTTATTTCTTTCAATTTTCAATTTTTACTCTTCACTTGGTGAAGATATGAATGTAATACGCCTAATTTTTCGGTCTTTACTTGCTTTATTTTGAATAACTTCATTAAATACTTCCCCCATTTTTCCAGTGAATTCTTTAAATTCTTCATCTGACAATAATAATGTAGAGGTTGTCAGAAATAATAAGTCCTTTATAGGGTCTACATTGTCTTTCGTAAAGTAGCGATTAAATTCACCCATCAAACTTAGCAAACTGCTATTAATAACTTGTAATGCATCTTTCATTGAATTTTCCGTGCCTCCCATAGGATTTTCTTTATTAAGTTCATATACTTTTTCTACAGCTCCCCGAACTCGATTTTCTTTTATGACACGTATAAGATTGGCGTCCTCTAATGTTTTCATTTGCCGATATAAACTAGCTTTTGGGACATCCTCAAGTTCATCTCGTATTTGTGTTGTGGTTGCATTTTCATGCAGCATAAAATACTGAATAATCCTCATTCTTGTGGGATTCATAATTAATTTTATAATGTCTTCCCCTTGCATATAATCACCTTTCTTTCTCAATATATGTATCTTTCATTTTTTGAATTTATATCATTTTTGATACCTTTATCATTTTTGATACCTTTATCATTTTTAATACTAATTCTATTTTTTACATTTGTCAATAATAACAACTGCAATCTATAATAACAATAATCACCACTATAAAAATTCCAATATCTCTATTATAAAATTCATACATTCAAATTAACAGCAAGCTTACCTATTTTTTTACTAATAAAAATCCACCAGCTTATTGAAGTTATCAACCTAAAGCAGACAACTTCAACATAGCAGGTGGTTTTCTGTATAGATACCTTATCTACCCCTACATCATATACCTTTTTAATACTAATAGAAAAAACATTATTTAAGCTCATTGTTTTCTTCTATTTCAATTCCAGCTAACTTCATTAAATATAAAGCATTTCTTGTAGGCGAAATTCCAGCTTTCAATTTATAATCAAAGCAAATTTTGTTCTCTCTATAATATTCAGAAAAATGATAGTTTTTAATTTTTGAATTTTTATCATTTGCCATTTCACCTAATTCTAAATCATGAGTGGATATAAATCCTAGATTTCCAGTTCTATTTAATTGTTTTACTAAAATCATAGCTCCTGTATGCCTATCTCTTGAATTAGTTCCTTTAAAAATTTCATCCAATAAAAATAATACCTTTTTTCCTTCTTTTGAAGCCTTAACAATATTCTTAATTTTTAATATTTCTGCATAAAAAGAAGATATACTTTGTCCTAGATTATCACTTGTTCTCATACAACTATAGAGGTCCATAATAGTACAGCAAAATTGATCTGCACATACAGGTGCTCCAGCATATGCTAATATAGTGTTAATTCCTACAGTTCTCATAAATGTACTCTTTCCAGACATATTAGACCCTGTTATAAGCATAACTGGATAAGCTTCTCCTACATTTAAGTCATTACATACCCTTTTTTCTCCTAAAAGTGGATGCCCCATATTTTTTGCTGTAATCCTTGATGACCCAGTTACAATCTTAGGCATACTCCAATGTGGATTATCATATTTCATATTTGCAATACTGCACAATGCCTCTAGTTCCCCTATTATATTAATCCACTTTTCAAAGTCATTACCTGCTTTTATCTTCCACCTTTCAATGGAAATGGTCCAGTAATATTCTATCATGAAAATAGAATTCAAAATAGGATATAACATATTTCGTCTACTTGCTATAGATTCACAAATTTTAGAAAAAGGCATTTATATGTTTAAACGCACTTAGAGCATCATATTCATAAATTTTTTACAGATCTTTATAACGTTATTTGATTTAAATTTATTGTTTTCTATTTTCCTTAACATAATTCTGTATTTTTTTTTGTTGTGGTTATACCTCCCCGCAATAATTAAGTTTTTCATCCTATCTTCTCTTTTTATCCTTAAAATAATGCATTGAATAAAAATCAAAAAAATAGGAATATAATAAGGAATTAAATAAAATATTTTTGGTGCACTTTTGTCAATATCAAATAAGACAGACATAACATAATCAAGTATTCTAACTACCAATGTTAAGCTGGTTATTGTGGTCACCATTGAAAGGACTCTTAAAGCCCAAATTACTTGATTTTTTAATATATAGTTACTTCTCTCTTTTATCCATAGAAAAAGTTCTCTGGGATCTTGTTTGTTATTGCAAATTATTTTTCCTTCTGCCTCAAGTCTCTGTCTAAAATGTATTTTGGTCCCAAGTTCTATAACTGCAGACTGTCTATCATATATATTCTGTTCATTTTCAGGTTTTTCTGTTAATATTTTCTTCAACTTTTGTCTTCCAATATAAGTGCGGCATGTATTTATCCATTGAAATAGAGAACCTTTACCAAAAATATCAAGATCATATGAATAATTATGATTTTCATCTGTAAAATCTTCACCAATATCCTCAAAGGTATTCCATTCTCCCTTCAATCGTTTTATTGAAGTTTCATTTACTTCATATAATGCAGTTATATATTTCTTTTTATTTTCTATGGTTTTATGTAAATAAGCTAGATAACAAAGTAAAACAATCATAACTAAAACTACAGAATCAAATAGGAAATACAATTTTAATGTGTACATTCTTATTAAAATTATAAGTCCCAGTACAAAAGTGGCAAGTCTTAAATTACTTACAGTATCCATACATTTCTGCTTTTTCTTAAGTAATAGATTATATTTAGTTTTTCTCTTTTCATATTCTTTTAATGCTGATATCAACTCCTGCTCCCCCTATCTCAATGATTTTAATTTATATTAAAGCAAGATAGAAAATCCTGCTCCGATAAAACATAAATTTGTTTCTTTCATTTTATACAACTCCATTCAAATACCTATATATTTAGCCAAAGTAAATTATTCCCAAATATAATAATACATCACATAAAACATATAATACAAGCAATTAAAATTATCTTTTATACTTGAAATTAGTAAAAAAAACGTATATAGATTTGAATTTACACAAATCCATATACGCTCTTAAAGTTCATATATAAGATTCCTGTCTTGAAACCTTATATTGACTAACTTACAATGATGTATGTTTTATTTTATTAATTGGCATATATCATTTGCAAATTGAACAGGGTCTTCTATTGAAAGTCCTTCAATTAATAACGCTTGATTATATAGAAGATTTGAATACATTTTTACTTTATCCTTATCTTCTTCAAATGCCTTTTTAATAGCATTAAACATTTCATGATTTGTATTTATTTCTAGAATCTTATCAGCTTTAAGATTTTGATTATTTGGCATCATGTTAAGTACTTTTTCCATTTCAATAGAAAGTTCACCTTCATTAGCAAGACAAACTGGATGAGTCTTTAATCTCTTTGATGCCTTAACATCTTTAACTTTACCATTTAAAGCTTCTTTCATGAAATCAAATAAATCTTTGTTTTCTTGTATTTCCTTCTCATCTTCTTTTTCGTCAGATTCAATACCTAAATCTCCACTAGAAACAGACTTAAATTGTTTTTCCTTATAATTCATAAGTACTTTGATTGCAAATTCATCAATATCATCAGTGAAGTATAATATTTCAAAACCTTTATCTTTAATTAATTCAGTTTGTGGCAACTTTTCAATTTTTTCTATACTTTCACCAGTTGCATAATATATGAATTTTTGATCTTCTTTCATACGAGAAACATATTCGTCAAGACTTACAAGCTTCTTCTCTGTTGAAGAATAGAACAATAATAAATCTTGAAGCACTTCTTTATTAGTTCCAAAGTCAGAATAAACACCATATTTAAGCTGTTTTCCAAAGTTCTTAAAAAATTCATCATACTTTTCACGATCATTTTTAAGCATTAATGAAAGTTCGCTTTTTATTTTATCTTTTATTTTCTTTGCAATAAACTTAAGTTGTCTATCCTGTTGTAAAAGCTCTCTTGAAATATTAAGAGAAATATCAGCTGAATCAACTAAACCTTGAACAAAGCTAAAATAATCTGGTAATAAATCTGAGCACTTTTCCATTATTAAAACGCCGTTAGAGTAAAGTTCTAGTCCTTTTTCAAATTCCTTTGTGTAGAAATCATAAGGTGCTTTAGCCGGAATAAATAATAAAGTATTATAACTTGCTAATCCTTCAACGCTAGCATGGATTGATTTTAAAGGTTTTTCGAAGCCAAAGTGTTTATCCATATAAAATTGATCATAGTCTTCAGGTTTTAGTTCATTTTTATTTTTTCTCCAAATTGGTACCATGCTATTTAAAGTTTCATCTTCAAAGTAGTCTTCATATTCTTTTTCACTACCTTCTTTGTCACTACCTTCTTTTACCTTACTTTTCTTTACCATCATTTTAATTGGATACTTAATGAAATCAGAATACTTTTTAATTAAAGTTTTTAATTTATATTCATCTAAGAATTCATCATAGTTTTCATCCTCAGTATTTGGTTTTATCTTTAATATTATTTCAGTTCCCACTATTTCTTTTTGGGTAGGTTCAATATCATAACCTTCTGTACCCTTTGATTCCCACTTATATGCTTCATCTGAATTTACAGAACGACTTTTTGCAGTAACTACATCTGATACCATGAAAGCTGAATAAAAACCAACTCCAAATTGACCTATAATATCTACACCTTCTTTTGCTTCATTTTCATTTTTGAATGATAATGAACCACTTTTAGCAATAGTACCAAGGTTATTTTCAAGTTCTTCCTTTGTCATACCAATACCTGTATCTGTAATAGTAAGAGTTCTATTTTCTTTGTCTGCTGTAATTCTAATATAAAAATCATCTTTGTTGAAGCTAATATTGCTGTCAGCAAGTGAACGATAATAACTCTTGTCAATTGCATCACTTGCATTGGATATAAGTTCTCTTAAAAATATTTCTTTGTTTGTATAAATTGAGTTAATCATTAGTTCAAGTAGTCTTTGAGACTCCGCTTTAAATTGTTTTGTAGCCATTTATATCATTTCCCTTCATTATAAATTTAACATATTAAAACCACACCCATATGTAGGTGCGGTTATTTTTAAATTAATCAAGCCACTTTTCTACTCTTAATACATTATGGGGTTTGAAAAATAACAAGCCGAATTTATTAAGAATACCTACTGTAAATTCCAGATTTTTTTAAATCTCTATTCATTATTGTTTATTTCAAAGTTCCTAAAATATGTTTTAAAATCATTTTTGTTAGCACTCTTTGTTGTTGAGTGCTAACTATATTTTAACAATTATATTTTTTTTGTCAATATGTTCTTTAAATTTAATTACAAACATATCCTTATCATCAACTTATAAAGATGTTCTTGGTGCATATGGAAAGCCAATTATTATGGTGTTGACTATTTTACACAATATTAATATATAATGTTATAAAAGCAATATATAATATTGCATAACACAAGAGACAAATAAATTGTTATATAAGGAGGATTTACTTAATGAAAAATAATTTAGACCTTGTTAAAAATTTGATGGCTCAATATGACAGACCTTTCTACCTCTATGATGAAAGTGTTGTTTCTAAGCAAATCACAACACTTTCAGAAAGCTTTTCACATTTTGAGTTTTTATACTCTGTGAAGACTAACCCATACATGCCCCTAGTAAATTTCATAGTATCGAAGGGATTTGGTGCAGATGCTGCTTCTTCCGCGGAAGTAGTCATAGCCCAGCAAGCTGGCTTATCCTGTGAAAAAATATTATATTCCTCTCCAGGAAAAACACGTAAGGATATTGAAAAAACTATAGATAAATCAATAATAATAGCAGACAGCTATAATGAATTATCCTTGATTAATGATGTTGCCAAAAACATGAACTTACATGTAAATGTTGGATTAAGAATAAATCCTAACTACACTATGAATGTTGGTAAAGTAGTAAGCAGTAAATTTGGTGTTGATGAAGAAACAATTATCAATCAGGCAGAGCTTTTAAACAGTTTAACTAATATAAGCATCGTTGGTATTCATGTTCATATCCGTTCCCAGGTTCTTGACCATAATGCACTTTATCAATACTATGAAAAAATTTTTGAATTAGCTTTATTTTGTAAAGATACAATGGGATGGAATTTGGAATTTATTAATTTTGGGGGGGGACTAGGCATAGCATATTCATTAGAAAATGATACCCCTCTTAATATCCAATTACTTAGTGACGAATGTGAAGAACTATTCCAGAGATTTAAACATAAAATCAATGCAAGACTTATAATTGAAACAGGTAGGTTTGTAGTTTGTGAAGCTGGACAATATGTTACTCATATAGTAGATATAAAGGAATCTAGAGGAACAAAATACTTAATTGTTGAGAATGGGCTTAATGGTTTTTTAAGACCTTCTATTGCAGAACTATTAGTATCTTATGCACCTAAAGGAAACAAGTTACAGGGGTGTGAGCCATTATTTACAGCTAAAGATGCTTTTGAATTCTCCATTCTTAAAAGAGAAAACTCCTCTCTTGAAAAGGTTAATATCGTAGGCAATTTATGTACAGCAGCTGATATAATGGCTAATGATATAATGCTTCCAAAAGCTGATATTGGCGATATATTAGTAGTATCAAAGGCTGGGAGTTATTCATATACATTGACACCAACATTGTTTGCAAGTCATCTGACTCCATTACAGTTTTATGTGCAAGAAAATGGTGAGATACTTAGTGTAGAAGTCAACGCTGTTTAAACCAAAAATTTTAAGATCATCAATGCTATTTTAACGACATCTGTTATTTTCAACAACTTAGATTTTATCACAGCCTGCTGGGGTGTTTGCAAGACCGGAAAGGTTGAGCTTTCTACGATTTTACAATTCCGGTTTCTGTAATAACCCCTGCTTAGAGTATAATTTTAGTCATTACTTTCATTACATTTTATAATAAATTTATTTATGGAAATAGGTATGTAGTATTTGGCGCTTACACTATAACTAACCTAATCAAAAAATAAAAAAGAGCTTACAGTTAAATTACTGAAAACTCTTTTTTATCATCAAGAATTTACTTTGTTTTTGAATAAGATATATCGCACTTAGGTAAAGCATTTGATAGTGCCTTCTTATCATAATCACTTATCGGATTATCATATAACCAAATACATTTTAAGTTAGTTAATTCTTTTAATACATTTATATCACTTACCTGATTCTTATCTAATTCAAGAATTTTTAAATTAGTTAACTCTTTTAATGGACTTATATCACTAATTTGATTTCTGTTTAAATAAATGCACTGTAAATTAGTCAATCCTTGTAACGGTCTTATATTACTGATTTGATTTTCGTTTAAAACAAGAGATTCTAAATTAGTTAACTCTTTTAATGGATTTACATTACTGATTTTATTTTCAGATAAATCAACATTCTTTAAATTAGTTAACCCTTTTAACGCACTTATATCACTGATTTTATTCATACATATACCAAGATTATCTAGATTAATTGATCCTTTTAACGCACTCATATCACTAATTTGATTGTTGTTTAAACTAATTTCTTGTAAATTAGTTAACCCTTCTAATGCTCCTATATCACTGATTTTATTTACAGCTAAATCAATAAGTTTTAAATTAGTCAATCCTTCTAATGGTCTTATATCACTGATTTGATTTCCAGCTAAATTAATAGATCTTAAATTAGTTAGACCTTTTAATGCACCTATATTACTAATTTTATTTCCAATTAATTCAAGTGTTTGTAAATTAGTTAAGTTTTCTATTCCACTAATGTCTTGTATACCATTCTCTCTAGCTTCTAAAGATGTAATATTTTCAACATCACTTATATATATATATCCTGTTGATTTCTTTATTGCATTCCTTACTACCTTTTCTAGATTTTTATCTTTAAAGGTTACGATACTATTACCAGTATCTGTTGCAGTTGTACTTCCTATGATAGAATTTACAACATAATTACTTAATACTCCAGTTCCACCTAATACATTTACATTACTTATATTACTATTACTAATGAAACTATTTACAGTGCTTTGGTTACTATCTCCAACTAATATTATTGGATTTCCATTCTGTCCTGCTAATGCTGAACCTGAAAGAGCATCTGCAAATCCTTTATCACTAGCAATATATACTTTACTCAAATCAAGTTGTCCCTTATAGTTATTGATTAAAGCTAAGTTTCTATCGTATTTGGAAGATTGATTATATGTTTTAGTTGTATTTAATGTACTTATAACATTACTATTTAATACATCATCTCCACCTATAACTTCTACTTTTCCTCCATTGTTTTTCATATTATTGACATAATTTTTAACTATATCTGGCACACTATCCTTACTAGTCAATATTATAGGGTATTGTAATTTATCTGCAATTGGAGCTACCGATAAAGCATCTTCATAATGTTCACCTGAAACAACAAACACTCCGTTAGAAGCACCTAATTCTTTTGCTACATTAACAGAAGTTTCATACCTATCTTGTCCCCATATTCTCTTTACACTAATCCCCATATTTCCAAGTGTATTTTTTACATTATTACTTACAACACCTGTGCCACCTATTATAAATACATTTTTAACTCCAAGCCTTTGTAATTTTTCTTTAGTAGAATCAGTTAAAGTATTACAATCAGTTAAAAGAATAGGTGCACTATACTTTTCAGCTAGAGGTGAAGAAGTTATTCCATCAGGAAAGTTTTCACTATTAACTAAAATTGCATAATTCGATTGTGCCTATCCCTGAGAAACTATTGCATTGCTTGTTCCATACCTATCTTGTCCTGCCAATCTATTAATGTTAATATTACCTTTTGCAAATACACTAGTTGAAATTAATAAACTTGTTCCTAAAATACATGACATGGTTAATAATTTAGTTTTATTTTTCACTTTACTCATCCTCCTTATATATACTTATATAATTATATACTTTTTACAATTAGTTTCCACTATTATATGAATTTTCACTATATTAATGCAATTTACATTATAACCATAATTATGATAATACTTATAAAATAATCATTTCATTACTATAAGGCACATTCAAAAAAATAACTAGTCAGTTTGCTAGTCTATTTTGTGTCATACTATGTCAGCAGAATCCTTTGATAGAACAACTATCAGCGGAACCTGCTTCCTTGTCTGACACAAAATGTCCGTCGCAGCTTTGACTTGTTATTTTCTTTTATATGCCTAATCAAAAATACCTAACTACAAATTGTAACTGCAGGTTAAGTTTAACTTATCATTACCAACTACGCCTCAATTGGTATTCAAAGTAATCTAGGATATACTTAATGTGTAAGGTCTTACAATACTAACAATGGAGTGATTGAGTTGGAAAAATTGCAAATAGGGGAAGTTATATATACTTTAAGGAAAGAAAAAGGAGTGACACAAGAAGAATTAGCACATTTTATAGGAATTTCTGCAGCTGCTGTTTCAAAGTGGGAAAGTGGAAGTTCATATCCAGATATAACTTTATTACCAGTACTCGCTACATTTTTTAATGTAACTATTGATAAGCTGTTAAATTTTAAAATCGAACTTTCGGATAAAGAAGTTATGAAAATTTATAGTGAGTGTGAAGCTCTTTTTAGCAGTAAAGATACTTTAGAAAAAGCTATTGAAGTAAGCAAAAATAATGTATTAAAGTACTCAAATAGTTATCTTTTAAAATTTAGAATAGGATTTTTATTTTTTGCTTATTCATGGCGAGCTGATGATGAGGAAAAAGGTAAGAACATGCTGAGGTATGCTGCTAAACTTCTAGAAGACGTGTCTGTAAATTGTACTAAGACCGAATTAGTAGAAGCTGCATTGTTTCAATTAGGTGGTCTTTATTCAGAATTTGATGAATACGACAAGGCTATAGAGGCCTTAAATAAAATTCATAAAAGTCAATGTGATCCAAATGATATACTTTCAAGTATATACATACAACAAGGAAAATATAAAGAAGCAAGGAGACTGCTACAAAGTAAATTATACAAGTGCATTCATGAGATATCAATGGCTTGCATGGGATTAACTACGTCTTATGAAAAACTTGAGAAAGATTATGATACGGCAGAAAAATATCAAAAATTAGCTCTGAAAACTAAAAAAATAGTATCAGAAAATAATGATGCAACTCTAATATTAATGTCAGAGTATTTTAGATTGATACAAGTTTATCTTAAAGCAAATAAATGTGATAAGGCAATAGAAGCGTTGAAATTAATGATGGCCAATATTAAAGAAAATGATATTAATAATTTTGGGAAAAACATTAATAATATTTGGTGCTTTAATGAAATAACAGTTGCAGAGAAAACATTAACCTTGAACTTATATGAAACTATTTTCAAAACCTTTGAAGAACCCATTTATGATGTTATAAGAGATAATAAAGAATTTATCAGCATATTAAATGAGTTGAAAAGTTTAGAAACTAGTCAATAGCAAGCAGAAACTTCTAGTTTCTGCGGTGCTATATTATTTTAAATGTATACAATAAAAATCTCTTTATCATTTATATACTCTATCATGGTTTATTAGAAAAGCCACCACATTTTTGTGACGGCTTTGGAAAATATAATACACTTATACAGTATTTTATGAGATTAATGGTAGTGGAATGCATTAGTGGATTGTCCGCATACTTCCTTTATTTTGCGTGGATATTGATATTTAAAACAAGGTTTTCATTAGTTGTTTTTTATCCATTAGCATATTGCGGCTTCATTTTGCTACAAGGAGCTGCATATTGGAAAATATGCTTGCTTCGGCTCGATAGAAAAAAGACCAAAGAAAGTATTATAAGAAAAACATATTGGACTTTTCGATATGCTAATTTATTCTTTGCTATTTTATACATACCAATTCTGTTTATTTTCAAAGAAAGCGAGAAAAATTTTGCTGTAGGAATTGCGTTTTATGGTTTTTCAATATTAGAATACATAAATTATTATTTTGTGCGCCTATCCTATCCTTTAGGACAGTTTTTTAGATGTATTAAGAAAATGAGCTTTGGCAAATCACGGATAGCAAAAGAACTAAGTAAAAAGGAATAAGGCAACATCTCACTTTCAGGTGGAAACAATCTTCTCACATAATTAAATGAGTTATTGTGTCAAAAATAAATTTAATCTCATTAAGGAAGAATTCGACCTTTGAATGATATTCATTTATTGCTCTAATCTTTTCCCCAACTGTGACCTTTGCTTTCCTTCCCATTAAAATATGCTCCCTTTATAGTAGACAGTTTTATTATTTAAACTGTCTACTATAAAGGGAGCATATCATTTAGTAATTATTCGTTTTTATTAGTTAAGACCCTTAAATAGGAAACTGTGTATTTATGTTTTCTATTTATAAGCTTGCTAAGCTCTTACATAAATTCTATATTCAATTAAAAAGTAATTTATTTATTGTAAGATTTTTTTATTACTCCAAGATCCTTTCCACCAACACCAATATTCTCATCGTCAAGCTCATGAATTAAAACAGTAACTGCAGCCTCTGGAACTTTTGTGATTTGTACTATATTTGCTGTAATCTTTTCAATAATTTCTTTTTTTTGTTCTTTAGTAAGTTTTCCCATTTGTAATGATATAACTGGCATTAAAAACACTCCTTTTAATTTATACTTTAATTGTACTTAATTGCATAATATTTAACCATTTTGAACCAACTGATGATAATTATAGCATGTTTTCATGTAAGCACAACACTATTTTTATAAATAATGGATTATTCCAACTATCTTCTATAGTAAATCTCTCATCTCTTACATCTTCAATAACATTTATTTGAAGAAAAGATAAAGGCTGTCTCCGAATTATTAACAATAGTATCAGCTGTTTACGCTATGATTGTATATCTTCTTTTTCTCATAAAAAAATAGCTTTCCATGATAATTTGATTTTATCATAGAAAGCTATTTTACAGACTTTTTTTCACAGTCTCTCCTTTTCTTTATTAGAGTTTAATCTCATACACACAGGATTTATCTCCTCTTAAAATGGAAGTAACAACCCGACTTTTTACTTCCTTGCCAGTAATCTTTGAAATCATTTTTTGTGTCATACTTGCGGAACAATGACAAAGAACTGGAGACACTTTTTTACCATTTATGCATTGTGTTATTGGGCATACGCAATAGCTTTTGTTCTCGTCAACAAGCATTATATTATTAGTCTCATCATATGTAATAATTTGTCCATGTTCTTTTTCCATGAAATTAATGAATCCTTGCAAATCTCCAACATATTTTTCTAGCATGCGCTCCATTGATTTATAATGACATGCACCACATCGATCTAAAAGTAATGCACATTTTTCTTGAGAGCAATTCTTTTCAATGCTATTCAATAATTCACTAAGCCATTCCATGCTGAAATTTTGAGCCCATTCCTTATAACCGTCCATACTTATCCCCCTTTTTCTATATCACAATAAAATAACCACTTTTATAATATCACTCACCAGACAAAGGCTCCACCTTAAACATTTTTGATAAAAGAAAATGAGCCAATATAGTCATAAAAACTATACCGGCTCATTTTAAGCTTGCTTCTTTTTACCTTGTAATATAATTCTTTGAATACTTTTCAAAGACAAATAATATTTCTGAGACAAATATTCCAAATCACATCCACATTGGTAATCTTGGTAAACTTGCCTATTTCTAATTCTTAACTCGTCACGAGTAGTAGTTTCGGTTCCCCATTCTTTTTTATTACTTGATTTTCTTGGAATGTAAATGCATTCTCCGTCCACATATAACTGCACTAATTCAAGTAATTCAGCAGGGAAGATTTCATTTGCTTTTTTATAGCTCATTTTGCCCTCCTAAAATAATTCTCTTTTTAGGAATAGCAAAGGCTAGTTTTATTAATTAAATTTTGTTTGTTACAATAGCCTTTGCTATGCAACGATAACGATAGGATTAAGCATAAGCTTTCAGCCCTCCTTTAATTTACTATGGTTAAGTATATAGCCCCAGCATAACCAAAAGGACTTACTTGCGCCATTATTAGTGCTAAACATATAAATTTTAACACATTATCCAACCTCTATCAATGAAACCTTGGTTTTAGTTTCAATCAATATTTCTTTAACAATAATTTAAAACAATTAATGATTTCAATATTTTTAGATAAGAAGATATTAATAAGTTCAATAGTAGGTATTATAGTTATTGTTGTGGGTGTTTTATCCCAATATATTAATACTAAAAAAGTCTATGTCGTTTGTGGTACAGTTCTTCGTAACGGGTATAACGTAGATTTTTTTAATCATTTAATGATAATTCGGATTTAAATATTATTACAGCATTTCCAGAAACTTTAACTTCAACAGGTTTTTTATCTTCTATCTTTACCTCAACTTCAATAATACCTGGTCGTTTTATAGCTTCACCCTGCTTAGCCTTGAATCTAAACAAATAATTATTATGCTTAACAAGATTGTGATGAACAAGATATGCACCCAAAGGGCCATTTGCATTACCAGTAACAGGATCCTCATTAATACCTATTGCAGGTGCAAACATTCTGCCCTGTATTAAAATGTCACTATCCTGTGAGTTTACCGTGAAAACATAATATCCATTACATTTAATAATCTTACTTAACTTAGAAAGTGCATCATAATCCGGCTGCAATGTATTTAAAACTTCAATACTTTTTATACCAACCATAACCTTAGAATGACCTGTTGAGACAATCTGAATTTCATAGTTTTCCAGCAAATCACTATTTTTTATATTAAGTGCTGCTAAAAGTTTTTCTTTATTTATGCCATCAATAATGGTGCCAAATTCAATTTTACCCTGTGTCATAACAATTTTGTAATCTTCATTTTCCTTTATTATATCAACAGGTAAAATTCCAGCACCTGTTTTATGATAAACCCTTGAAGTATCAAAATTATTTTCAACAGCACGGGCATAATGAGCAGCAATAGTAGCATGTCCACAGATTGGTACTTCATTTGTAGGAGTAAAAAACCGCACATGAGCATCATACTCGTTACTATTTGAAGAAAAGATAAAGGCTGTCTCAGAATTATTAAGTTCCCTAGCGATTTTCTGCATTTCACAATCAGTTAATCCATCCGCATTTGTTATTACTCCTGCTGGATTCCCTGTGAATTTTTCCTTTGTAAATGAATCAATTTGATATAAATTATATTTTCTTGTCATGATTTGCCCCCTAAATATATTGTGAATTTATAGATTAAACACCATTTTCTTAGTTTATGGCAATTAATATCTATGTATAATATAATTAATTATAGTTTTGCTAAATACACATGCAAGTACGCACTTTTTAATCAGATACTTACTGTTTGGAAAGAAGTGGATTCATTTTAAACCTCAGTCATACAATCATTATACATACAATTGAATGTGGACTTCTAATATCACTTATTCCTTTTGAATTCTGGTGATATATAGAGTTGCGACGTTTAAATATTACTATTTTAAGGTTTTTTATTCTTATTCCATTTAATATTTAGTACAGATATGTTCTTTCAGCCACTTTCTGAAAAATTGCAGTTGTTCTTCTGTATGGAAATAGTGTTCTCCTTGCTCCATTACTTGCAAATCACAGTCGAAGCGTTTTACAAAGGCAGATACCACATCAAATTCACATAAGTTATCTTCTGAACCATAGAGAATTGAAGTTAGATTATTCCAAGCAACAATAGGATGTTCTTTCACATAGCAGTAGTAATCCCAATAGAGTGTTTGTCCAATAGGTGTCGAAATTTCTTTTTCCGTTTTTAATCTACTCTCACTTATGCTAAACCATGTCATCATATTATTTATGATACGTTCCATATCTACCACAGGCGAGAGAAACAAACACTGTTGTAGCGGCTCATGGCTATATGCGAGTAGGCTAAAATATGCTCCCATACTACAGGCAAATACACTTATATTATTTGATAATGATTGTGCATAACGCATAATGGTATTAAGGTCTTGAACACAGTTTTGAACTTTGCAAGCATAGGTTTCATCCTTACGGTCACCATGTTCAGGCAGATCGAAACTAAGCACTTGATAACCTATTGCTGTTGCTTCTTCTGCAAATACAACAATGGATTTGTCTGCCTTATTTGACATATTACCATGCACCACTACAAATAACTTATCTGATTTGTCGCCCCACAAAATTGAAGGGATATTTTCTATTTTTAAATTTTGTTTTATCATTATTACTCCTTTAATGCTTCTATATCTCCATTTCGAATAGCAGTTAGATTTTTAGATATCTTTTGAATACTCCAATTCCACCACTGAATTTCAAGTAAATCTTGTATAATTGAATCTTCAAATCGCTTTTTTATAATTTTTGCTGGCATTCCACCGACTATAGCATATGGTGGTACATCTTTTGTTACTAAAGCTCTAGTTCCAATAATTGCTCCATCACCAATATGCACTCCAGACATAATAACAGCTTCAAATCCAATCCAAACATCATTTCCAATTATAATATCGCCCTTATTGTCCCATGCTTCACAAACATTCATTGTATTATCCCATTCTTCATTGAAAATAGGGAATGGATATGTGGACAATGATTTTTGTGTATGATTTGCACTATTAAAAATAAACTTTGCTCCACAGGCTATAGAACAAAACTTTCCTATAATAAGCTTATCTTTATTAATAGGATAATGATACAAAACATTTTTCTTCTCAAAATCCTTTGGGTCATTATAAAAGTCGTTGTACATTGTAAAATCATCAACGATTATGTTTGAGTTAGTTATTACATTTTTTAAATAAATTGTACTTAAATCATTAGTTCTAGGATAAATTTTTTTAGAATTAGGTTCTTGTTTCATGCGTCTCAACTCCTTTTACTATAGCCTTCGCTTCCGAAACCCTACAGTAAGATTATAACTTCATTTCTCATACTTTATCTAGTTCGTAAATAATTCTGTAATAAAGTTGTCCACAAATTACAATTGCTATAATTATTTACTATTGTTCCCAAGTCACAGTTGCCCTAGTGGCCCGCGAATCAACCAACTAGCTATTGATTTTATCATTGTATTGCTGTACAGTGTAATGATATAATAAATTTGTCGAAAATTATAAATTGCGAAAGGAGTGTTTTAATTATGGAAACAAAATTAGAAAAAAGGTATGGGCTAACTACTGCAATAGCAATGGTTGTTGGCATCGTAATAGGCAGTGGCGTTTTTTTCAAGGCAGAAAAAGTATTAACTGCAACTGGGGGGAATCTTACACTAGGTATTTTAGCTTGGGTTATTGGCGGTATTATTATGATTTCTTGTGCCTACACTTTTGCTGTAATGGCAACTAAATACGAGAAAGTAAATGGTATAGTAGATTATGCAGACGCTGCTATGGGTGAGAAATATGGATATTATGTTGGGTGGTTTATGGCAATAATTTACTATCCAACATTGACATCAGTTTTAGCATGGGTTTCAGCTAGATATACCTGCGTATTATTTGGATTTCCAATTACAGGTGGAGAGTGTATGACTATTGCCTGTCTATATTTGATATGTAGCTATGCTTTAAATGCATTATCACCAGTTTTAGCTGGTAAATTTCAAGTTAGTACAACTATTATAAAACTCATTCCACTGATTTTAATGGCTATAATTGGGACAATCGTAGGTATCAATAGTGGTATGACTATGATTAATTTTACAACAGTAGTAACAAAAGTAAATACTGCGAATGCATTATTTACAGCAGTTGTTGCAACAGCCTTTGCATATGAGGGTTGGATTATTGCTACAAGTATCAATGCTGAATTAAAAGATGCAAAGAAAAATCTTCCACTTGCTCTTGTTGGAGGAACTTTTATAATTATGGCTGTTTATATTCTTTACTATGTAGGACTAGCTGGAGCTGTAACAAACGAAGTTATGATGAAAGGCGGAGAAGCTGGAGCTAAATTGGCATTCCAAAAAGTATTCTCCTCTGCAGGTGGTACTCTAGTATTTGTATTTGTTATTATTTCTTGCTTGGGAACTTTAAATGGATTAATGCTCGGATGTACTCGTGGTATTTATTCATTAGCAGCAAGAGGCCTTGGACCAAAGCCAAAAATATTTAAACAAATAGATAGTGAGACTAATATGCCAACAAATTCATCTATATTAGGACTACTTCTTTGCAGTATATGGTTGTTATACTTCTATGGCGCTAACTTAACAAAACCTTGGTTTGGATTCTTTTGTTTTGATTCATCAGAATTACCTATAGTTACTATTTATACATTGTATATTCCTATTTTCATTATGGTTATGAAAAAAGAAAAGGATTTAAGCTCATTTAAAAGATTCGTAATGCCTACTATTTCATTAGCAGGATGCGTATTCATGATAATTGCTGCTTGTTTTTCTCATAAAATGGCAGTTGTTGCATATCTAATTATCTTTACAATTATAATGGCTATTGGTGCTTTGTTTTCAAATAAAGCAAATCTTAATTAAAAGCTAATATCTAATTGAAGGATGTTACTAATGGACATAAGCTTCTAATCACGACTATTGATATACCATATTAACAAATAAGTTTTTTATAAACTTTACTAACATTTTTTCAACACTACATGAAGTTATATCAGCTTTATTCTTAAAGTTTTCAGTAACATCGAAAATAGATTTTCATTCTTTTTCTTAATTTCTGACACAAATAATAACACTCCCTTATTTTTTATTTTAACAATAAAAATTTAATAGAAATGTATATTATAATAAAGTAGTATCTTAGTTAACTAAGATACTACTTTTTTTATTTTGCTATAATCTAAATTATCAGAATTAGCACTCGTCTGCCACCGTTTTTAGGGGAGAGAGAGATTTGAACCCTCGGAACGGAATAACCCGTTCACCTATTTTCGAATCGGATGGATAAAGATAGCATTGTCACTCTAATCCAACTAAATTAAGACATAAGAAAACCCTCAACTAAAATTAATTAATCGAGGGTTTCGCTAAAAGGTGCACACCCCTATGTTCATATGTTACCTTACACTGGGTGGTCCGTGTGAGGTAACATATTCCCATTTCAAAATAAATCGTTCAATTTATTAGAATTGCAGCCTACATTTTTACTACTTTTGAAATATATTCAACCTCATCATCAATAACTGTATATGGGAAATATTCTTTAAAACTTTCCAAATCATTAAGCGTTACTATCTGTATCCCTTTTCCAAGCGTTGTTAATGTTAAATATTTTGATAATGATGCCAATCTTTGACCTTGCTCTGCTTCTAAGACTAAGCTACCTTCTTTTTCATATTTCTTGGCTACTAAATAACACATTTTTCAATACCTCCTTAAAATCAGATTCATTTTGGATTTCTCCACTGTCATATCTTTTTCTTAATAATTCACCTATAACGTTATTTTTTTCATACTTATAAACATATATATGAAGCCAATCATTCATAATCCTATCATGCTTAGTATTTATTTGAATCTCTATAGGATAATGTTTATTCGTCTTCTGATAATATAAATGGATTCCTCTATATCCATCATCATTAGCTTTTCCATTTATCATATCCGCAACCTTAAAAATATTTAAATCTTGCTCTAAAACTTCATTATAATTGTTTATTATAATTCTAATCCCAAGTATATCATTAAAACATTTATTAGCCTCTATATGAGGATAATATTTATCATATTTTAGTAAACATGATTGTATCGATTTTACCCTATAAGCAAAGTTCACACCTTTTAGTAAATCAGTACTTTCATAAAATTCCTTTAAGTCAATTGTTTCATTAACTAAATCATCTTTTTCAAATTTTCTTAAAGTATTCTTTAAGCTTTTACCAAGCTGACTTTCAAAGCTTAATTTATCAAGTAATTCTTCACTTATACCATAAAGACTAAACTTCAAACTAACACCTTCTCTCTTTATGGTGACTACTATTATTATAATTCTATATATCAGTAATATCAAAGCTTTTTTGTTTCAAATATTAATTTATTATCGCTAAATTGTGCACACCCCACTCTAAAAATGCACACCCCTCAACCAAAAATCCATAGGGTTTGTATTTATCTTATTAAAATCTAAAAGTTTTGTTGCTCATTACTCAATTTTCACCTTTCATCCCCCCCCAAAAACGCTGAAAGCCCTTGAAATCAAGGACTTTCTATTGTATCAATATATTAGTTCTTATTTGTCTAACAACTTAAATATTGATACAATTTAGCGACTTTTTAAATAGGGTAATTAGTTTTAATATTGCTAAATTGTATATGATTTTCGCTAAAAGGTGCACACCCCTGTATTCATATGTTACCTCACACTGGGTGTGTGTAGACAAGCTGTAAATACAATTACTCTTTCCTCATCTGTCATTGCCTCATCACTCAAATGGTGTGAAAAGTCAAGAAGTAGTTGAATTATAGGTTAATCAAAACTTCGTGCACTCTACTAATTTTATTTCTAAATAAATCTCTCTTTATATTATCATCTAACCCTGGCTCATCTTTTAATTTACCTCATCAACTACTTAACTTGTTCTGCTTTATGCTTCTCTAGCTTTCTTTAAAACATTCTTTATATTCATATATCCTAATACATTATGGATTATATCCTTTTCAAGTACATACCCAAATCTCTGGCAGATTTCATCAACTCTATTTACAAGTTCTTCTATTATTTTAAGTAACTTTTTATTATTATCTTGAGATGTGACACTAACAATACACTCTTGAAAAATTTCATCTAGAATTGCATATGATTTACTATTTGGTTGATACTTAACATTAATTATTCTTCCATTTGTTAATAATCTAATATGACCAATATGCTTATGTACTCCGCTATTTTTCTTATTCATTTTATAGACAGGTATTTCATATATTAATACTGTTTTAAACTCAAGTGGTTTCAAAATACTTTCTTTTAATATATTATCAGAAATAATTCCTACTTTAATTTCTATTGTCTTTATAAACTTCTTTTTTAACTCTGATTTGTGTTCTCTTGAATACATCCACATATCACCATATTCTTTTTTAAAATCACTTAATATATTATATAGCTCAAATTTGTCAACCAGCAATTTATATTTATCATATTCTTTTTTATCATCAAATACGTTCAATAATTCAGTTTCTATTTTATTTTCGATATTCTCGAAAGCAGACTTAAGATTTTCAATAAATCCCGAAAGACTTGGCATTATTGTAGTAACTGTGATTGGCTTATCCTTTTTTCGTTTACAACTATTATCTAACTGTGTATTTTTTTCCTCATCAAAACATAACTCTATTTTATTAAATTCTATAAATGGTGTTCCTTTAATATTACAGTTTCCTAGTTTTATTCCATATTCCTTAACTATACTTTCAACAGTATGAATTCGGTACCCTAATAATTCATACATTTTCTCTTTACCCTTTAGTTCTTTTCCTCTTCGGTATGGTGGCAAAGCCTCTTCTGGTATTTCATATGAATCTATTTCAGACTCACATCTAATGAAATCTTCGCAAAATTCTAAATCCATGGTATATTTTTTGCTTTTATCAAATTCTTGAACTTTATCTTTTAGTTTTTTACGAATTCTTTTATCTAACTTTTTATCAACTAGATTGGTATCTTCAATAATTATTTTCATTTCTATTCCTACCTTTACGCCTCTAATTCTTGTGAAAATCCTAAAATTTCTTCGTAAAATTCTGATTTACTATAGAGCTTTTCAACATAATCACAATACTTTAAAATTAGCTTTCTTTCATTATCACTGACACCTGACATAGAACGTAAATCATTAATATACATCAAAACTTTATTAATATGCTCCCATTTATCTACATGTGTTTTTATCTTTTCTTGCCCTGTGTTTCTTCTCTTCTTATTGAATAAATTAGTTTTCCTTCTTGTGGATTCAAATTAATTCCCAGCTCTTCTCCTACCTCTCTAACTGCTCCTTTTATGCTAGTCTCTCCACTAATAACAGATCCTCCTGTGCACTCCCATAATTTGGGGTACTTTTTTTTAGGATGTCTATTGGACATTAAATACTGTCCTTGATCATTTTTAATCCATATGCTGACAACTTGATGGTAACATCTTTCCTCTATTGGTTTGTTTCTTTCTTGCTTTTGGGATAGCAAACTTCTATCTTTATCAAATAAATCCCATATTTCTTTCATTATTATACTTCCTTCTTATAATATATTTTATCTCATAGGATAAGGAGCCTCGGAAAAGTTATAAATGTATGCTTTAAAATCTAGCTTATTTATTGTTTCCTTATTACTTTCCATCATTAAGCTTGTTCATCCCTTGTAATCCTTTTAAGTAAAGTTGATAAAAATGGTTAGTTGGTCCGTTTCCCTTACCTATTTCTAATGAATGTTCAATTGCCATGGTTATATAGTTTTTAGCTCTCCTTACTGCTTCATTTATTTGAAAGCCTAGAGCTAAATTAGAGGCAATTGCAGAAGATAAAGTACAGCCTGTTCCATGGGTATTTTTTGTATTGATTCGCTGGGTTTTATAATGGTAAAATTTATTTCCATCATATAGTACATCTACAGCATCATCAATATACTGTCCACCTTTTATCAAAACGCTTTTACATCCCATGCCCTGGATAACACGAGCAGCCTTTTCCATATCTTCTATATTTTTTATTTTAGATTCTGAAATTTTTTGTGCCTCTGGAATGTTTGGTGTTAAAATATCTGCATGATGAAGAATTGATTCTATTAATGTAGAAACTGACTTAGGATTCATCAAAGGACACCCGTTTTTTGCATACATAACTGGATCTATGACAACATTTTTTGGTTGATATTCTTGTAATTTTCCAGATACTGCCTTCATACAATCTGGAGTAGACAACATTCCTATTTTTACTGCATCTGTACCAATATCCTCATAAACTGCATCAATCTGACTTTTAATCATATCAGGTGTAACATCTTGAATATTAATTACCCTACTGGTATTTTCTGCAACTACAGATACAATTACACTCATTCCAAAAACCCCATGAGCAGAAAAAGTCTTCAAATCCGCCTGTATTCCTGCTCCTCCACTGCAGTCAGATCCTGCAATGCTAAGTACTTTTTTCATAAAATCTTCTCCCTTCCATGAAAAAGGTACTTCCAATTACAAAAGCACCCTTGTTTTTCATATAATTATTTATTATATTATTTTTGTAAATATTCAGAAATGATTTTCTTTGCTTGTTTTAACCATTCACGTATTTCTGGTCCAGTCCTAAACAATTTGTTATCAGGATTATTAGCTATTTTATATAGTTTGGCATAAATAGGATACTTATTTTCTAAATTATGATACACACTTTTTCTAGCAGGTAATAAGTATTGAGGATATTCATTATTTTCATCTGGAGAAACTGCCTTTACCATAGTTTTTTCGGCTGTAATAATATTAGCAAGTTCAATTGCTTTTTCTTTTTTATATGAATTTGTTATAGATGAATTTATTCCAACCACATCTCCATAAAAAATAGGGATATTAGAGTTTTTTGAAAAAGAAATTGTCTTAAAATTCATATCATTTGCAGATTCTTTCATCTGAGACATTGCTTCAGTATAGCCCATATAAGCCCTTCCTGTTCCATTAATAAACCATTTAGCTCTAATATATGAATCATTATCTTCTGGCCAGTAATTAGCTTGTCTTTTTCCAGCCATTGATTGTAATAATTCTAAGCTTTTAATCCCATCTTTATCTAATTCATCTAAATTAGGTAATGAAGAAAATTCTGTATAATTTTGCGTTGTATCAATTAATGAATCTAAATACATGCAAGCTTTACTGGTTCCCCCAGACATATCCATTAGTAATCCTTTATTATTAGGAGGAATAATATCTTCTGATGTAAACGCTCCTAACTGTTCATATAAATCAAACACAGAGTTTACCTTTTGGATATTTGAATCTCCTTTTCTACTAAATAAAAGATTAGTACAAATAATTTGAGGAATTGCATAAGCTGAACCTTTTATAGTGCAACCTTCCATTGCAAAGGGTATAATATCTTCTTTATTTTTTATATCCTTTTGTGGAATTTCAGATAAATATCCTTCCTTTACAAAATGAGATAAATAAATTGCATCAAAAACAAATACATCCAAATCTTTTGGTGGATCTTGAGAATAACAATCCCACTCTACAAAATTAAGTTTTACATTAGGTTCTTTCCTATTCCACTCAATTTCAACTGCTTTCTTAAAACGTACAGAATCTGGAACATATCCATATAAGGCTACATTAAGTGTTTGTTGATACTTTTCACTTGAAAATGCCTTTACGTTAAACCCTGAAAATAAACTGAAAATCATTAGGAATGAACATAAAAGGCCTAAACTTTTTTTAAATATTTTTTTTAGTTTCATGGCTTTACTCCTTTAATTACACATGTAATACATCTAAATGTTATTATTTTTTTACATCAAAAATGATAAAAGGCGGTATATTCTTTTCATTACCCCATTTTTTAACATCATATGTTCTTTCAATTACCTCTAAATCACCCTTATTCATCTTATCTATGGTTGGTTCTACAATCTGATAATTTTCAAATCCTACCTCCTCAAGATTCTTAATATAAAAGTCTCTTGTCCAATAATAATCTTCTAAAACCAACAAGTCATCATTAGGAATTTTTAAAAACTGTTTTTTATGATCTCCTAATTTATAAGGTTGTCCACCTTTTCCATTTGTAAAAGTAGAAAATTCTACACCAGCAGCATTAGGATTAGAATCCAGAATAAAGAATTTACCACCTTTTTTTAGCACTCTAAAAATTTCTTGAAAAATATTTTTAATTCCATCTTTACTTGCATTGTTAATAATAACAAAACAAAGTACAGCACAATCTATAGATTTATCTTCTATTCCTTTTAATTGATTTTGCTCAATTAATTTATAGGTCATATTTTTTTTATTATGTTCTCTTATTGCAACTTCAAGCATATTTTTGGATTGATCTACCGCAATAATTTGTGATTTTGGTTTTATTTTTGCCATTCGTTCTGCTACTTTTCCTGGACCACATCCAAAATCTAAAATTTTTATATTAGATTCACATGATTTTAAATTTTTAAAAATATAATCAAATCCTAAAATATTTTCTAGTATATCATTGTATAAATTAAATTTTTTTGAAATCTCTTTTCCTGTCCAGCATGTCCCCAAAATATCCCCTCCTAAAAATATTTACTCCATTTATTAGAAACAAAATACTGATAAATAGGCTCTAAACTTTTATATATTTCATAATCTAAGTTATGGTCATAGTGTATTTCTTGATAAATCACGAACAAACAAAGAATTTGTTTCCAATATTCATCAATATCTAATTTATCTATATCTTTCTTAGTTAAATGTACTGTTTGTTTCCTTAATTCTTTTTCATATTTAAGAACTATTCTTAAATCTTCCCAATTATCCTTCTTAGGCATTTTAGGAAAACAAAAATCCTTTTTTAAATCTTTGCTTTCAGATAACACTTTTCTAGCTGCTTGAAAATCTGGTTCATATACATGTGTTGTTCCTAAATGATGGCTGTATTGTCCTAGCTCCAGATTTAATTGAGTAGCTAAAAACTCTTGGATAAATGTAAATGAAAAAACATCACTTATAATTCCTCTGTAAGCATCATTTGCCCTCATAAAAGTTGTCATATATAATTTATGTTCTCGAATAAAAAATTGAAATCCTATTGTACAAGAAACATCTATATTATTTAATGATAACTCTTCATTTGCATCGAAAATTTCAATAAATCCTCTTTTTGTATCTTGATCTTCTTTAAATAATTTAATTATTCTATCCCACTGATTAATTTTGTTATGGCCATAGGAAAATATCTTTGGACCATATGCAGTTCCTGTAAGAGTTTCCCCATCCATAGAATATTTATCCATATTGCTTGCATAATAAGAAATATAGTCTAAATCATTAGATCCTGATAAATACCATAATCCCTCTGCAAAGTTAAAAACGATATTAATTTTTCTTGATTTCGCATAGCAAATTCTTTCTCGTGGATTTTCTAGTATCATAAAATAATTCAAATTTTCTTTACTTACATTTCCTCTTGGTTGATTTGTAAACTCAGGGTTATAATATACATCATTTAAGTTTTTTAGATAAGCTTCATGAAAGCTTTTAAATTTCATTATTACTACCTTTTAAATATAATTCTAATTTTTCAAGATATTCTTTTTCATCATTATAAATTATATAATGTACATTACTTACAGTATGTAATCCCCTGATTAAATAAGCATAGTTCTCTTCTTTTTCAGCTAAGAGCAAAATTATTTTTTTACCCATTGCTGAAGCCCATCCAATTTCAATATGAGTTCCTGGAGAAGCTGGCAATCCTGGAAAAGCTATCAATAAATCACATTCTTTTATTGCATCATAATCCAGTTTTGTGCACTGATCTGGTGACATAAAATTAGCGCCCCAACCTTCTCTCCTGTGTGCATTATCCACTTCCCATCCCTTTTCTTCTAAAAATGAAATAAGATTTTCAATTGTTTTCTTTTCTTGTTCTTTCATAATTGATGTATTTTTCACAATTATTCCTTTAAAAGGAGCAGCTAAAAATACCCTTTTATTCATAATTACACCTCCACTTTAACAATCCTTTATTTTTGAAATTTTTCCTCCTTTTTTACATTGTATTACCCATTTCAACATATCATAAAACAAGTACAAAATAGTTATCAAACTCGCTCATACAATAAATTGTATTTTTACATAAAATTTGTATTTTTGTATTTTCATTAAAATGATACCATCAAATCCTAAAAAAGTCCACAACACACATAACTTAATTTGTATTTTTATTAATTTGTTTACATATTAGGTTAATATATCCATTTTGCTTTTAGTTGTTTATATTGTTTTCTCCCTTTCTTTCTTTTTTTAAAATTAGTGCAAAAAAATAAAACCTCTGCATTTTTAAATTTTTAAGAAGTTTTATTTTATAAAATTAAAAGAAATACTATTTAATTTATTATCTGAAGTAAATCATTCATGTAGGGTTTCTAACTCATATCTTAATTTATGCAAGGGAATAAGTTAGTTTTTCAGTTAGAAACCCTATGTAATCGCCTCAATTATTAGCAATCAAACACTTAATTTATACTACTATATTTAGCTGGTAATTTTTTCAATGCGCTTAACTTCTATTCAAATGTTAATTTGACATTCTTTAATTCCTGACGAATTGAAATACCTTGTGGACAATGTTCTTCGCATTTACCACATTCTACACAATTTGATGCTTTTTCCTCAGGTTTAAGTAGGTTATAAAATTCTTTTTTACCAAACATATGATAATTATTATAAATAGTAAAACACATAGGAATATTTACGCCTGATGGACACGGCATACAATACTCACAGGCTGTACAGTTAACCTTGGTTTTCTTCTTAATAATAGTCTTAACTTCATCAATTATGTTTAATTCTTTTTCTGTTAATGAATTTGCTTCAGTTTCACTTGCTGTTTTTATATTTTCTGTAATTTGCTCCATTGCATTCATTCCACTTAAAACAACTGATACTTCTGAATGATTCCACACCCATTTAAGAGCCCATTCTGCAGGTGTTCTTTTTACATCTGCTCTACTAAAAGTATCTTTGGCTAACTTTGGAATATTATTAGCAAGCTTACCTCCTCTAAGGGGTTCCATAATTGCAATTCCTAGACCTTTTTTAGCAGCATACTCTAATCCTTCTGTTCCAGCCTGATAATTCTCATCTAAATAGTTATACTGTATTTGGCAGAATGACCAATCATAATAATCTATTATTTCTTTAAATGTGTCTAATTTATCATGAAATGAAAATCCTGCATGTTTTATTCTTCCATCTTTTATAGCTTTATCTAAAAATTCATCAATACCAGCCTCTTTTAAGGTATTCCACACTGCACTATTAAGGCTGTGAACTAAATAAAAATCTATTGTGTCTGTGTTAAGTCGTTCTAATTGCTCATTTAAGTATTTATCCATATCTTCTCTTGTTTCTATAAGCCAGCTGGGAAGTTTTGTAGCTAATTTAACTTTTTCTCTGTAACCATCTTTCAATGCTTTTGCTACAAAAGGTTCACTTGCTCCACCTTTGTCCATACCTTTTCCATGATAAGGATAAGCAGTATCTATATAATTTACCCCATTATCAATTGCATAACGAACTAATTTTATTGCTTTTTCTTCATCAATTTTAGATGGATCGCCTCCTGGAAAAATAGGAAGCCTCATACATCCAAACCCTAGAGTTGAAACCATTTCATTTGTCTTTCCATACCTTCTGTATAACATAATAACCCCTCCATTAAGTAAATAATAAAATTTAATGATATTAATTTTAATGTATTTATAATATTACACCTTAAACTACAATATTAGAACTACATATGCTGTGGAAAGTAATTCAAATAATACTTTAATTTCTTTTAAACTTTTATCTCATGGATACTACTGCTGATACTCAATGTTTCATGTTTACTCTTTTACTGCTAATGCAAAATTTACATTTTCAAAAGCACGATAATCATCTGTCCTTCCTTCAAAATAATTTTGTTGGATTTCTAAAGGGGTTAAATGTTCATAAAGTTGAAAATTTGTCTTTTCTAAATCAGAAACTAATTCACTATATGAATAGCTGCTTTTCATAGGCTCTCCACATTGAATAGCTGCATGTACCATATTTTGTACACGCCTTGTTGTTTTTGAAGTGTCAAATATATTGCAATCTGGATAATCAAAGACAACAGAACTACCTTTTGGTGAAACATCGGCTATACTTCTTAATGTATTTACTATTTCATCTTTGCTCAAATAATAGGTTACACCAAGCCAACTAAAAAAGCTCAATTTAGTGGTATCAAAGGTTGATTTTTTTATTGCTTCTATAAAATTATTTTTTGAAAAATCTACAGGTATAAAATGCAAATTAGAAGGCATGTCCCATCCAGCCCTTTTAATTCTGTTTAATTTTAGTTCCTGAGTAGCAGGAAAGTCTAATTCAAAAATCTCAATACTATTTAATAACTCTTTGTTACGAAATGCAAAGGTATCAAACCCTGCTCCTAAAATAACATATTGTTTTACACCAAACTTTACAGCAGTTTTTAACATTTCTTCTGTATATCTGCTGCGTGATAAGGAAATAGGTGCAATTTGATTTTGAATTACCATCTTTAAAGCTGCTTCTTTATCCTTACAAAGTTCTGCTTTATCTGGAACACAAAAGTTTATGCCTCCTGATAAATTATTACTAATACCTTCATATTCTTCTTCAGTAATCATTTGTTTTGCCAGAAAATCATCGAAAATTTTAGGTGACTCATTTATAGAATGATATGCCCTCCCATAAGCTGTTATTAAAGCTGTAACACTTGATTTGTTATTTTCCATTATATTTCCTCCTAATTTTTAAAAATATATTGACTTTTATTTTAAAGTATGTTATAATAAAATATTAATATCACACTGAACATTTTATGATATATTCCTACTTTTGTCAATATAAAATTAAAATTTATTATTTATAAATAAAAAAAGCTTTAAATAGTCTTATTAAACTATTTAAAGCTTTTTATGAATTACAACCATTAAAAAGTATTAGTTGTTCTACTTGCTGCTACATTTAATTTTTCTTTTTCAAGTTATCCTAAATGTCGCCACTCTGTTTGCTTAGAAATTGCAGTATGAATATTGCTGTCCAAACCCTGTTATACTCACCAAATAGATGTGGCCATCCTCCATCAGCTTCTTGATTTTCCTTTATGGCTTGCAGAGTTGTTGGAATATCTTTCTCACTGATTTTAATAGAATCTTCAATCATACCAGATATTTGCTGCCACTTGGAAATCCCTGTTGGCGGCATAAGAATTTTCATGCTCCACTCCATTACACTAGAAAACAGCTTAGAATCTGGTAATTGTATATATAATCCTGAATAAGCAACCGCAGACCAGAAATCATTTTTTTCTGAAAATGTTTTAAAGTTATTTTCCATGTAGTTTAAGCCAGACTCAATCATTTTATCTTTCTCTGCCCCCATAAGAAGAAGCCATTTTAAGATCATTCCAGTCTTATATTCAATATAAATTCCCTTTCCCATATAAGGTGGGTGTGGAAATTTATCTAGTTCTTCAGGATCATCCCAGCTTCCATTACCATTCTGCGTATTTCTTAAGTACTCCATTGTTTTTAAATAAACTGTACTATCCTTTAATCCAAACTTAGTCATATGACCTAATGCTGCTGAAGTTGTAAATGGCGAGCTGATATCTCCTTGATATTCGATTTCTAATCCATTAGAAAATCCGCCATCATTATTCTGATATTTGGCCAGAGCATCCCGAACAGTATCAACAGTTGCATTTTTGCATACATAATCACAACAGATTTTTTGTAAATTCGTACCATTTTTCATAATATAGTCTTTTGCCTTTAAAAATGTATTTTTCATTTCTATACCCCCAAAAATATTCTTATGATAAGGATAAACCCTACATCAACTGTAGAGTCAAGTATTTTTTTTAACAGGTAATATAAGTTCTGTTATGTAATTTTCCTCATAAATTGTATTGCCTGCATCAACAATGTAATTTTCAATTGCTGCTCCTTCGAAAGTGTATCCATTTTTTTCAATCCAGTCTAATATTTTTTTGTAAGTATTTGAGGTTGTCTTATAACTTCCATAATGGGTTCCCACCACTGCAGTAAAACCACCAAACTTTCTCACCATTCCTTGCAATTCTTCTTGCTCTGAAACAGCTACACAAACTTCAATATCCGCATTTGTATAATCGAAATTCCTATAATCATCATAAAAAATCGCCATAAGAGTTCCTGTCATATGCAGATGGTTTTTTTCCACTATATTATACAACTTGGAGTATCTTACAATAAATGCGTCTGGATTGCACGGTGCATTATATCGGCTGTATGCAACTATTGAAGGAGGAATTTCCTTTAATTGAATATCTATTTCTCCGGGTAAATCTTGTTTTCTATGCTGCATACCCTGTACATATAGCTGAAGTCTCTTTTTCAGTATCATAAGGTTAGATATTGTTTGGTCAATTTCTGCACATTTTGATTTCAACATTCCTTGATTGTAATCAATATTATCTCTTACTAACAATTGCTCCACCTCTTTTAAAGTGAATCCAGAAACTTTAAAATTTTTAATAATATTAATGTGAAACAATTGTTCCTGTGAATAATATCGGTAGTTGCTTTCAGGATTGATTTTTATTGGCTTTAGCAGACCAATATCATCATAGTAGTGTAATGTTCTAATGGGTATATTACATATTTTTGATGCTTCACCAATTTGATAGTAGTGTTCTTCATTCTCATTATTTTCATCTGTCATTATTTCATGTCACCTCACAAATTATAAGTTAGTTTCTCCACAGCTAAATCCACAATACTTTGGACTAACCCATATGAATTTATTAATAATTTCCATAAATCATATTCAGACCTTTGGATATGACTTGTCAAAATTTATATATGTCTACTCATTTTATTATAAGATATGATTCAGCTAATGAACATAAGGATTTTTATCCGATGTCTACCACCGCTAAGGTACCTGGTTATTCTCAAGCTTTGTCAAAAAACTATAAACTGTACAGAATAAACTCCGTCTTGGTAATAATATAGATACTAAATTATTACAAGACGGAGTTGTTTTTCTAAAAAATATTAACTTTATCTATTTCCTCCATTAACCTGTTCTACCCAACTAGCCCCCGTTGGTGATGGATTATATGGCGCTGGAAGATGTGCTTTTTCAACTCTTAATAATGTTAAGAAATCATATCTTAAAGAGCAAGTATTGTCACCCCATTTAGTAGATAACTGATCAAAAGTCCTCTTAACATCTGCTGTCATATTGTTCCACTCTTCATCAGTTGGAGCACCATTCTTATAGAAACATCTAGTTTCATTTAAGAAATTATTAACATCATTCCAAGTTAATTTTGAATCATAAACATTTTCTGTTTCTTTATTCATAGCCTCTGTCATAGCTCTTACATTTTCAATATGGTGTGCAAAGCCTGATAAATCATATTCATTATTTAAATCATTAGTTTTTAATGATCTCTCTCTGTTATCTGTAAATAAGTTTCTCTGTAAAAATCCATATACACCTCTATTATAAGCATTATCTACACAAACAAACTCTGCCCATTTATCATTTGCATTTTTAACAAAATCACCAAAATTTAGTTTTGGAACAGCATATAAAAATTCTCTTGTCATTGTTAAGCTTATACCAGAAGATATAGCGGTTTTAACCCACTTAGTATCAGTCTCTTTTCCATCATTTAATTGAGTGTAGTCTTCATGCTTTGCGTTTGATGGTAAATAATCTACATATTGTCCTTTGCATTCATTAAAGTTTCCAGACTCTTGTTGGAAAGGTCCATCTGGATGCTTTATTTGAATTGGCCAATACCACGTTTTTCCATCATACTTAACAGGATTCTCTGTATATCCAGATTCTTGTGGAACTATTCCACAAGTAAAGTTTTCCTTTGTTGATAATGCACACATATAATTAGGATTTATTTTAAAGAACTCATAGTCATAAGCAAGTCCCATAGCTAAATATTTTGAAGGCATATACATTCTTAAGCCATTGACCCCATTTACAGGATAGTCTACTTTTTTAGCTAGTCCTAATATAAATTGAGTTTTATGGGGTTCATTATAAACTATGAATTTGTTATCCTGAGGTTTTACTGTTGTATTATAATAATCCTTAGTATCTCCTATTAAATCTTTTACTTTTACTTGCTTATTATTTTTTTCCCAACTTGATGGTAATTTATTGTATTCTGGATATGGTATATTTCCTCTGAATTTATCTACAGTAAGATTGGATGGCTCTATAGAATTACCTTGTTTTTCAGCCTTTATATAAAACTTTCTTATAGTATTAGATGCCAATAAATTTTCATAACTATTCAAATATACTGTAACCTTATTTCCATCTTGTTTAAAACTTTTAGCGCCTTTGACTTCTTTAACCTTTGCTGTAGTATTAAAACTTACTGACCATACTGAAAAGCTTGTACCATCCCATACATACCCTTTATTAGGATTAGCAACATAAACCATCCAATTAGTATTTTTTTCATCTTGTCCTATTAATTTAAAACCTATAGCTGGATTACTTTGTGCTTTTTCCGGAAGAACTATACTATCATCTACCTTTGCTTGACTAACCTCTACATTTACAGCTTCTCTAGACTTTGTAACGCCAAACTTATTTATTAATTCTGCTGTATAAACGTAAATTCCATTACCTTTATTATTGAATTTTACCTCACTCTTTTGAGCATTAGGAGAATTGTTAACTATTTTTTGTTCTGATATCATTTTTCCATTTTCATATAGTTTCCATGAATATCCATTATTTCCCCAGTACATGTTCATGGTTATAACATAATCTGCTTCCCCACTCCACTTATTTTTACTTATTGAAAATGCCCCTGGTACTCCAGTGGTTTGATCCTTAGTAGTAGCTATTGTGTAATTTTTACTTTGAGCATTGTCCCCTACATTATCTTTTGCATAACTTATCATTGGATTTTGTATACCTATAGCAACACATGCACTAAGGCACGCTATGGTTATTTTTAATTTTTTATTCATTCTTTTGTCCCCCATTCTGTTAATCCAAATTTCATATAATGATAAATACTATTATAATTGTTGCCATAAAGCTGGAACGTTACTTGGTTCCCAGCCTGTTAACGAATTATGAGGTTGTATACATTTATAAGACTTACCATTGTAAGAAACAATTTCCCCTGCTTTATAAGCTTTTCCTTGAACCCAAGCATTAGTTGAAGGCGGAGTAGTATTTTTAACTGTTATTATTCTAGTTACAGTTGTAGTTAAACCATTACTGTCAGTAACAGAATAAGTTAAAGTATAATCACCAGCTAATTTATTATTTACACTACCTGTAATAACTACTTTTTTAGTTAAGTTACCATCTTCTTTATCAGTTGCAGTAACCCCATCCTTAGGATCAAAAGTGTCACCTACATTTATAGTTTTATTAGATGCACCAAGGATTGCAGGCACAGTATTTTGTCCAGGAGCAACTACAGTAATAGTTCTAGTTAATTTAGTTTCTAATCCTTTACTGTCTGTAACAGAGTAGTTTAGTGTATATGAACCTGCTAGGTTAGAATTTACGCTTCCAGTAATTTTTATTTTAGAAGTTAAATCTCCATCCTCTTTATCATTTGCAGTTATACCATCTAATGGCTTAAAACTATCACCTAATTTTACTGTTTTGTTATCAGCACCTAAAATAGAAGGAGCTGAATTTTCATTAGGATTAGTAGCACCAAAAATATTTTGTCTAGCTATTTCAACAGCACCTTTATAAATACGCTCAGATAATTCTATACTTTTAATTGAAGAAATATCTTTTGGGGCTGCAGAAGTTTTTAATTTAAAAGAATAGCTCTTACCAGGTTCTATAGTTTTGCCTTCATAAACATTTGATATATCTACTACTGTATAGCCATTTTCATAACTAACAGTTCCAGCAGTATATTCTCCAGATTGCATTGGACCATCAGAGCTCTTTATATATAGCTTAGGAGTTTTTATTGTTTCTCCAGATTTTTCAACACCACTTAAAACTTGTCCAGATTCTTCAAGCTTTTCATTATTAGTGATAGTTATTTGATATCCACCACCTGTACCCCAACCTTCAGCATAAGTCGTTACTTTAGCTGTAACATTTAGATTTTTATAAACTATATTATACTTTGGAAGTTCAGCTGAACCATATAAACCGTTTTTAGTAGCATTAGTTAATTCATCACGTTTACTAGTGGAAGTAGTAGCATCTTGAGAAGACATCCATGCTATCATACCACCTAAATTATTTTTATTAACATAATTGGTTTTTTCAGATATAGATTTAGGATTATCATAGGTAAAGAATGCACCAGTATTTTCATTATATAAATATGGAGCTTTAGCTATATCATCCCAATACTCTTTAATCCCAGGGTATGCAGCCTTTAATTTGTCTAAGCTTCTATAAGACCATACTCCACTTATACGTCCACCATCACCAGGTTTTAAAGGAGCTTCATTAGTAGCACCTCTTGCAGGAGTACCATCAGAATCCTTGGTTACTTGTTCTGCTTTGCCATATAAACCAGGATTTTTAGCATCTGGTCCTTTAGAAACTTTTTGCCAACCACGACTATAATATGCAGAACCAACAACTATCTTATCAGCTTTTCCTCCCTTACTTAAAAGATATTTAACACTTTCATCTATTGATAGACCGGCACCCTTAGTTGGATCATTTGGATTAGCATAAAGTCCAGTTTGATGTCCACTAGTATCATCCCAAGCGCCTCTCATATCATAGGTCATTATATTAGCGAAATCCACAGTTTCAAATACTTTTTTAATATCGATACCTAAATTTAATTTTTTCTTTGGTGCAGGAAGTGCAACAGATAGTTCATAAGATTTGCCTATTTTTACTCCTTGGTCAGATAAGGCTTTTTTCAAATCTTGTAATAAAAGAACATAGTTTTCTTTATCGGCAGGAGTAGAGTAGATAGTACCTTCATCCCTTGAATTATCTATAAGATCAGGTTGTATAACTGAACCAGGATATTCCCATTCTTCAACAACAAAGTCCATATTAGTATACTTTACAAATTTCATAATGTTTTCAACAAACTTAGCTCTACTAGAACTGTTAGCTGTCATTTTAGAGAAGTCACCAGATTTAGACCAGCCACCTACAGATATGCCTATTTTTAAGTTAGGATTTTCTGCTCTTAATTCTTGGAATGCATTCACTAAACCTGCATTTGAAGCACCCCACTGTACGTCAGGCATTCCAACAGGAGCACCGATAGCTGCGTCAGTATCTGTAAATTTTAAACTTCCATCAGCATCAAAGTCTAAAAATGCAAAATTTAAATGTGTTAATTGCTTTGCTGATATATCTTTAGGATAAAAGTTTCCTTGACCTCCCCATATAGACCAATCACCATAATACATTACATTACGCTTAATCTGATTTACTTGAACAGCAGCTTTAACTTCACTAGTCGGATAAATAATTATTGTGGCACCCATAAGCATTGGTACCAAGGTGAATGCAATAAGACCTTTTTTTAGCGTTTTAAATTTGTGTTTTGTCATTTTTTCTCCCCCTAAATTTAAGTTTTTCCTTTTTGTGAATACTAATTTTTAATTATAATTTATAGTAACTATTCAGCTATGTTTGTAAACAGGATGAATAGTTGTAATGTTTTACTTGAATTCAAGATTAAGTAATCTTTGTAATATCTATTGTATATACCCCAAAAAATAAATACAACCTTAAAGTCATGAAATGTATAAAAAATGATCATAAAAAGAATTTGTACACATAAACATTCCTTTCATGATCATTTTTTCCACTTTCATGACATAATTGTTTATATTTCCACTTTTGTGTGATATTTTTGCATTAGAAACTCATATAGGAGTAGTACCAGCGAAGCTGTTATAAATACATTAGCAACAAAAATTGCAAACTCTGTTTTCAATTTTTGAAAGGGGGAAGGTACTTTACAAAAACTGAAACAGTTTTTACTGCTAATAATAACGAATTCAGCAGTTAACCTTAATAACGATGGTTTATTCCGTTTATCTTTCATAAATTTATACAAAAAACTTGTTTTCTCACAGCAGATACATATCCACGAATTCTAGTAAAAGCGTTAGCTCCAGTAGAATTTCTAAAGGTGCCTGAAATTTTTTGTTTAACTTTAGACATACGTAAATCACGTTCTGCTAAGTTATTATCAAAAGGTACATCAAAGTCATACATGAAAGCAAGCATTTGTTTTTTATAGCCACTTAATCTATTGAGTTAAATAGACAGTTACCGCTTTTAGACGTTCTCCATATTGAACCGTATTTTTTATTTTTTCTGTAAAGGTATATATAATTTTACAATAAATATAAATTTTGTATAAATAACTACAATTTTCAAGAGATAAAGATATAATTTACTTTTTGTTAAAATCTTGATTTTGTTTGATATGCTTCTTTTGTAAACAAGAAAGGATCGTTACTTATGCAAAAAGATTATTTATTAGTAACTCAAAAATTAACGAAAACATTTAAAAAGGAATATACAGTAGATGCTCTTTCCTTTCAGTTCCGAAAAATCACATTTATGGATTGCTAGGTGCTAAGGTGGCAGGAAACTCCACTACATTAAAAATGCTTTAGACTGCATTAAATCAATCTTTACAGCAAAGCCAATTACTGCGATTAGTATTTTTGCGGCCTTTATTTTTAATTTAGTGCTATAATTGGTACATAAATAAGCTTCAAAGTAGGTGTGAAATTTGAAAAAATCAAAAATTTTAATTGTGGAAGATGATGAAGAAATAAATAATTTGATCTTTCATGCTTTAAAAAAGGAAGGCTATGATATAGTTCAGTTTTTTGATGGAAAAGAAGCTGTTGAAAAGTATAACAATACCTTTAATTTGGTAATACTTGACTTAATGCTTCCTTATGTTGATGGAATAGAAGTACTTAGACAAATTAGAAGTATTAATAATGCTCCAGTTATTATCCTTTCAGCTAAAGATGAAGAAACAGATAGAATCATTGGACTAGGCATGGGTGCTGATGATTATATGGTAAAGCCATTCTCAACAAGAGAGTTAATTGCAAGGGTTAAGGCCCAACTTAGAAGATATGTTTATTACAATGAAGATAAACATAGTTCTCTTCTAACCTATGATAAATTGAAATTAGATACTTCAAATTATAAGGTATTCAAAGAAAATAAAGAATTAAATTTAACCCCTATAGAATTTGAACTTTTAAAATTCTTTCTTGAAAATCAAGATAGAGTATTTACTAAAGCTCAAATATTTAATAATGTATGGAAAAATGAGTATGTAAATGATGATAATACTGTAATGGTTCATGTGAAAAGATTAAGAAATAAAATTGAGGACAACCCTAATAATCCCAAATATATAGTGACTGTATGGGGAATAGGTTATAAACTTGGTGAGTAAAATGAAGATATTAGTATATATTTTAAGTGTTATAATAATCCTTCTAATAATTTTAATAATATCACTGATTAAAAAAATAAATTACATAAGCAAAACAGTGGATGAAGTTGTACAAGGAAATTTTAATCAGAGAATAAGACTGCAAAATCACATAAAGCCTGTAAATACATTATGCATAAAAGTAAATAGCTTAATTATAAAAATGCAAAAAATATTTGAAAAAAATAAAGTAAATGAAGATTCAATAAAAAAAATGATATCTAACATCTCACATGATCTTAGAACTCCATTAACTTCAATGATTGGATATATAGAGCTTATACTTAATGACTCAAGCTTAAGTGAAGATGAAAAAAAACAATATATAAATATAGTCTATAATAAGGGGAATCATTTATATAGCCTTATGGAAGAGTTCTTCCAAGTTTCCAAACTGGAATCGAAGGATATTAGATTTGAAATGAAAGAAATAAATATCTCTGAAATTATAAGACAAAACATAGTTTCATTTTTTAATGATTTTAAAAAGCTTCATATTGAACCTGAAATAAATATTCCTGAAAAAGATGTATATGCTTTAACAGATGAAAAAGCATTAAATAGAATTTTAAGTAATCTCATAAATAATGCTTTAAAATATGGCTCTCAAGGCAACATTATGGGAATAAATTTAAGAGAAGATAAAAATTATGTTTTTATAGATGTGTGGGATAATGGTGCTGGAATACCTGAGAAAGAAATAGATTATGTATTTGATAGACTATATACTGTTGAAAAATCAAGAAAATTAAATTTAAAAAGCAGCGGATTGGGACTTACCATAGTTAAAAAGTTAGTAGAAGCCTTAGGTGGAACTATTTCTGTAACTAGTATACCTTTTGGAAAAACAACTTTTACATTTATACTGACTAAAATCTTAGAAAAAAATGAGGTGAAACAATAGGTTTTACCTCATTTTTTTAATTTAAGAAAATTGTAAGAACTGTGTAAAGGTCATGTAAGGATTATGTTGTATATTATAAGTATGCAGCAGTGATAATCTCACTGGACTAAAATTTAAATAAGCGGCAGCAAAAATCTTTCTGCCCTTATAGGAGGATAACATGGAAAATATTCTTAAAACTTATAATCTAACTAAGGAATTTAAAAACTTTTCTGCGGTTAAAAATTTAAATATAAACATAAAACAGGGAGATATATATGGTTTTCTTGGAGAAAATGGTGCAGGTAAAACTACTACTATAAGAATGATTATGGGACTTATAAAAGCAACTTCTGGAGAAGTAGAACTATTCTCAGAAAAAGCTTCAAGTAAAAATAGAAGGCTTCTTCAAAGAATAGGATCTATGATAGAATATCCAGGCTTTTATCCTAACCTAACAGCTAAAGAAAATTTAGAAATACATAGACGAATGATGGGTATACAAGAAAAAGACTGTATAGTAAATTCTTTAAAAATAGTAGGAATAGATGATGTAAAAAACAAGAAAGTAAAAGAGTTTTCCCTCGGTATGAAACAAAGGCTTGGAATAGCTAGAGCACTCTTACATCATCCTGAATTTTTAATATTAGACGAGCCTACTAACGGTCTTGATCCTATGG
>CAZKOJ010000015.1:0-42412 GCA_964554365.1 uncultured Clostridium sp.
TATAAACTCTGGCTCTATAACAAGAGCTCTAGCTATGCCTATTCTTTGCCTCTGTCCACCTGAAAATTCATGTGGAAATCTAGATGCATGTTCCTTATTTAATCCAACTAGTTCTAGAACTTTATATATTTTTTCAGTTCTTTCTTTTCCAGTATACATACTATGTATATCTATTCCTTCACCGATTATATCTCCAACTGTCATTCTTGGATCTAATGATGCATAGGGATCTTGAAATATTACTTGTGCTTTTTTAGTAAAATCAACTTTTTCTTTTCTATTTAATTTATGAATATTAACTCCTTTAAATAAAACATCCCCACCAGTTGCAGAATAAAGTCCTAAAACGGTTCTTCCACAAGTTGTCTTTCCACATCCTGATTCTCCAACAAGACCTAATGTTTCACCTTTTCTTATATTAAAGCTAACGTTATCAACAGCTTTAAGTACAGCATCTTTTCCAACATTAAAATATTTTTTTAAGTTTTTTACTTCTATTATATTTTCACTCATATTATTCTGCCCCCTTACCAACTAGTATTGGATTTTCAACCTTAGGAGCATCAGCATGTTGTAACCAACAAAGCACTTCATGTGTCTCACTGATTTTTGTAGGCGCTGGCATTTCTTCTTTACATATGCCCATACAATAATTGCACCTAAAAGCAAATGGACATCCTATAGGTGGCTTAAGCAAATCTGGTGGCGTTCCCTGTATTGAATACAATTCGCCTTTATGTGCAGTGTCAAGCCTTGGAACTGATTGCAAAAGTGCCCATGTATAGGGATGTTGTGCATTATAAAATATTTCATCAGTAGTACCTCTTTCAATTACTTTACCTGCATACATTACTTGTATTCTATTTGCTATATCTGCTACTACTCCTAAGTCGTGAGTAATCATTAATACTGCCGTTTCAAATTTATCTTGGAGCTCTTTTATAAGATCTATTATTTGAGCTTGTATTGTAACATCTAGTGCTGTAGTAGGCTCATCTGCAATTAAAATTTTAGGATTACAAGCAAGTGCAATAGCTATCATAACCCTTTGTCTCATACCACCTGAAAATTCATGTGGATATTGATTAATTCTTTTTTCAACATTTGGTATATTAACAACTTTAAGCATTTTTTCAGCTTCTTTTAAAGCTTCAGCTTTGTTCATTCCTCTATGAATAATCAAGCTTTCTGCAATCTGTTCTCCAACCTTTGCTGTAGGATTTAAAGAAGTCATAGGATCTTGGAAAATCATACTTATTTCTTCTCCCCTTATTTTCTTTAACTCCTTTTTTGACATGTCTAAAATATTTTTTCCGTTAAATAATATTTCTGAGCCTTCCTTTATTTCTCCTGGCGGTGTTTGTATTAATTTCATTAAAGACTTAGCGGTTACCGTCTTTCCACATCCTGATTCCCCAACTATAGCTAAGGTTTCTCCTTTATTTAAATAAAAATCTACCCCTCTAACAGATTGAACTTCTCCTGCATAAGTATGATATGATACTCTTAAATTTTTAACTTCTAAAACTTTTTTCATATCTTAGTCTCCTCCAATCATTGACGTAATCTTGGGTCTAATGCATCTCTTAATCCATCACCTAAAAGGTTAAAAGACAACATTGTTAAACTTATAAATAAAGATGGAAAGAATAACTGCTCTGGGTAAAACATTAAATACTGCTGTGCTGATGCCGCTATAGCGCCCCAGCTTGTAGCTGGTGATTGTATTCCAAGACCTATAAAGCTTAGAAATGCTTCTCCAAATATAAATACAGGTACATCAAAAGTTATAGCAACAATCATAATTCCTATAGTATTTGGTAATAAATGTCTAAGTATAATTCTCATTGAACTAGCTCCAAGTGCTTGCGCTGCTAATACATATTCTTGTTCTTTTATTTGTAGAACTTGTCCTCTAACAAGTCTTGCCATACCAACCCAACCTGTAAGTGTCATAGCAATTATAAGTGACATCATACCTTTCCCCAAAACTAATGATATTAAAACTACCACTAGTAAATAAGGTATGCTGATTAAAACTTCAACAATTCTCATCATTATAATATCTACTTTTCCACCAAAATAACCTGCAATACCTCCATATAAAACTCCAACTGTTGTGTCTATGAGTGCTCCTACTAATCCTATTATAAGAGATACTCTACCTCCAACACAGACTCTTGCAAACATATCTCTTCCTAAATCATCCGTTCCAAAATAGTGTTTCCCACTTGGTGATAAATTTATTACCCCTGAATCATTAACTTCAAATTTATAAGGAGTTAAATGCGGTCCTATTATGCATAAAATAGTTATTACACCAAGTATTATTAAAGAAAGTATAGCAACTTTATTTTGTTTTAATCTTCTCCAAGCATCTTGCCAGTATGTTATATTAGGTCTTACTATTTTTTCTCCTTGACACTCATTACAACCTACAATTTTAAACTTTTCTTTTCTAAGTTCAGCCATCTCTGTAATCCCCCCTATCTTTTTCCACCATCGAGCCTTATTCTTGGATCAACTAATGCATAAAGAATATCTACTACAAGTAGTGCCAATATATATAATGCAGCATAAAAAACAGTCATTCCCATAATCATAGAAAAATCCCTATTAGTTATACTTGTTACAAAATTCGAACCAAGACCTGGTATTGAAAAAATAGTTTCTATAACAAAAGAACCTGTAAGTATTGCTGCTATTTGTGGTCCTAATATTGTTATAGCTGGAAGTATGGCATTTCTTATAATATGTTTCCATATTAAATTAAAATCCGATACACCTTTAGCTCTTGCTGTAAGTATATAGTCTTGTCCTATTACCTCTAAACAACTTGTACGCATATATCTTGCATAGGTGGCAATAGATGCAAAACTTAATGCAATAGATGGTAGTACTGAATATTTAAATCCGCCCCAGCCCGTAGTTGGGAGCAAAGTAGTTTTTACAGTAAAAAAATATTGGAGCAGTGCTGCCAACACAAAACTAGGTATAGATACACCTAAAAGAGCTATAAATATAACAAAATAGTCTGGACTTTTATTTCTATTAAAAGCAGCAATAATTCCCAAAACTATTCCTATAAAGAAACCCATAGCTATTGCCTGTGCTCCAATTTGTCCTGTTACAGGCAATTGTGACATTATAGTACCCCTAACATCTCTACCTGGGTTTTTAAGAGATTCTCCAAAATCTCCTTTTACTAAATTTTTCAAATAAACTACGTATTGTTCTGGTACACTTTTGTCTAAGCCATATTTTGCATAATAGTTAGCTTTTATCTCAGGAGGAAGCTCTCTAGCAAGACTAGAAAGTGGGTCTCCTGGCATAGCATGCATTAGTGCAAATGTAACCGTTATAACAACCCATAAAGTTATAAACATATATCCTATTCTTTTTGAGATAAATTTCAGCATTGTCACACCTCCATACCAATTATGAAAAACTTCTTTGAATCAGGCGGATAAAACCACCTGATTCAAACCTAATCTTACTTAGAACCTCTTCCTTCAGTATAAGCATATTTAAATTCTTGATCTGAACCGTATAATGTGTTGCTCATACCTTTAAGAAAATTCTTTCTATATACTGTTTTTAACCTATAATCAGTTGGAGCTATAGGAGCTTCCTCACTTACCAATAATTTTTCTGCTTCTTTAAATGCTTCAAATCTTACATTTTGATCCAAAGTTTTTGATGCCTTATCTATAAGTCCATCATATTTTGCATTTGCCCACTTAGTTCTATTCATAGCTGAAGTAGATGTCCACATATCAAACATTGTCATAGGATCATTGTAGTCTCCCATCCATGCCATAGCTGCTATTTGATAGTTACCTTTTCTTGTTTTATCTTGGAATATACCCCAATCCATATACTCTATTTTAACTACACAGCCTAATGCTTTTTGGAATGTTTGCTGTTTATACTCTTCAAACTGTTTCGATCTAGCATCTGTTCCGGAAGCTGTTATTGTAATAGTAGTTTTTGATGGATCTTGATCTAATCCTAATTCTTTTAATCCTTCTACAAACAATGCTTTAGGATCTTTTACTTCCTCTTTCAGCTTTTTAAGAGGTTCTTCTCCTGCTTTCTTTCTAAAATCTTCCTTACCAATTAACATTCCTGGAGGACACCATCCATAAAAAGCTTTTCTTACTGATGGGTATAGTGTTTTTTCTGCATCTTCTCTATCAAATGCTAATGAAAAAGCCTTTCTTACTTTAGCATTTGAAAACATTTTATCCTTAGTATTAAAGAAAATATAATCAGATGATATATCCGTTCCTACTATATGAGCAAATTCTTTTTTAGTATCTAATTTATCAATCCATTCTTTCTTTTCCACTACACCTGAATCAAGTGATCCATTATATAATTCATTCATTCTAGCTTGAGTGTCTTCTATAATCTTTAAGTTTACTTTATCTAATTTAACTTTATCTTTATCCCAATAATTAGGATTTTTTTCTAATTCCATTTTATTTTTGTGAACCCATGTTTTAACTACAAAAGGACCTGAAGAAATTACGGTATTAGCTTCTGAGCCATATTTTTCTCCACTTTTTTCAACTATATCTTTTCTCTGAGGCGCAAATACTCTAAAGTAAGTTATATTTAAAAAATATGCACATGGTGATGCAAGTTTTATTTCCAAAGTCTTGTCATCTAAAGCCTTTACTCCTAAATCCTCTATTTTACCTTGACCTTTATTGTATTCTTTTGCTCCTTTTACTGGATATAGTATATATGAATATTCCGATGCTGTAGCAGGGTTTAATGTTCTTTTTATTGCATATTCATAATCTTGTGCTTTTACTTCTTTTCCATCTGACCATTTATTACTTCTTAGTTTAAAAGTCCAAGTTAGTCCATCTTCAGAAGTTTTCCAACTTTCAGCGGCTGCTGGTTTAATAACATCTTTTCCATTCTCTTCTTCACATCTTGTTAAAGCCTCTTGAGTATCTGTTATGACAGTATTACTGTACCTATCTGTAGATCTTGATGGATCTATTGTACTTGGTTCCATAACTAATGCAAGATTTAAGTATTGATCTTTGTCCTTTTCCTGTGATTGTGTTGCACTTCCTCCACACCCCATAAGTGCAGTAGTTGATGCTATTATTCCTGTTAACATGCATGCCATTAATTTTTTGCTTTTCACCCAAACTCCCCCTTATAATTTAAACTAGATAACGTTTTCACTTTAAATTAAATTTGCATTTAACTTCAATTAAACTAAACAGATAAATTTTGAGTATTCACTTTCATAACTTTAATGCGTTAAATCATTCAATTTTTTTAAAGTCGATAAATAATTGAATGATAAAAATATAAATAATTTTCAGCAAATTGAATTTATTGTTTCTACCATTCTATCATTTTCACTTTGCGTTGTAAAAAAATATATTATTTTACTTTATTAATATTTATAACCATTTATTGGTTAAATGAAAGTTATTCGGTGTGATATTTATTAGATTTGTTAAATTTTATACTATATTTTTATGTTTTTTATATTTATCTGATAATTATAAAAATGTTTTATTATTACTTATATGGCGTAGTAACCTTTGCCTGTAGTCTACTTAAATAGAAAACTACGATTGTAAAAAAAATTAAAAGCACGTTTATTAATACAAATGCTTTTATTTTATGTGTTATCTGATCGATAATATTGTTAATTTTCTACCAAATTCATGTCATAAATTCACACTATAGTTTCATCAAGTGATTCTTAGACTCAAGTGGAGTTTGCTTATGACACTGGGCAAATTAAAATAAGGATGCAAGCTCAATTTAATTATAAGCTTACATCCTACTTTTCTTATATCTAAAAATCTATATATACCAATTGTCTTATGGTTTATTTTATAACTTATCCTAGGTCATATTCATGTGCCTTTTCTTCTCCTTTTAAAACTCTAAGAGTTCCAAATGCCAATGCTTCTAGCTCATTTTCTCCTGGTACAATTTCCACTGGAGCAATAAATTGCACTTTCTTTTTTATCCATTCTGTCATGATTTTTGAATAGGCAATTCCTCCTGTAATTATTACTGCATCTACATTTCCATCTACTACAGTTGCAAGTTCTCCTATTCCTTTGGCTATCCCATATGCCATAGCTTCATAAATCAACTTAGCTTTTTCATCTCCATTTTCAATCCTCTTTTCTACTTCAATTGCACTATTAGTACCTAGAAGGGATACTAGTCCCCCTTCTCCCCTTAATTTTTTCTTCATTGTGGTTTTATCATTTTTATAACACATTTCTATTAATCTTTTACAAGGAACTCTACCTGCTCTTTCAGGTGAAAATGGCCCTTCATCATCACCAACAATATCAACTATCCTTCCTTTATTATGTACACTAATAGATATACCTCCACCTAAATGTGCAACAATTAAATTGGTTTCTTCATAAGCTTTGCCTAATTTTTCAGCTACTTTTATAGCTACAGCCCTCATGTTTAATGTATGAGAAAAACTTTCTCTTTTTACATCAGCCATACCTGATATTCTTGCAATATCATCTAATTCATCTACAGATACAGAATCATATATAAATGCTGGTATACCTAATGATTTAGCTATTTCATTTGAAATTATAGCACCTAAATTTGAAGCATGTTCTACCAAAGGTTTTTTAGCTAATCTTTCCACCATAGATTCATTTACTTTATAGGCTCCCGATTTTACTGGTGGCAATAATCCACCTCTACCAACTACAGCAGATAATTCATTAACATTAAAATTCATTTTCTTTAAAACATTTATTATAGCTTCATATCTCATCTCATATTGGTCTGCAATATTTTTATATTTTCCTATTTCTTCATTTGAATGTTCTATGCTTTTTTTAAATAATTCCTTAGTTTCTTCGTAGACAGCTATTTTAGTGGATGTAGAACCTGGGTTTATTGCTAGTATTTTATACATATTTTAGTCCTCCCTATTTATAAGAATATTTCAAATTTTAATTCTTATCTTACTTATATTAAGCAAATATTATGCCACTAAAATAAATTGTCCATATATAATATATTATGCAATCTAATCATTCTTAATTATCTGTTTGTAAAAATAATAAATATTGATATTCTTTGACTTTCTAGTTGCAGTTACTATATTTTGCATAAATAATGCTATGGATTATATTTTAATTTAAAATACGTTCCTTCTTATAGTTATAATTTTTATAACTTAATTTAATGAGGTAAATGGTATTATTGTTTATACCATTTACCCCATTAAATTTTATATAAAGTTATCTTATTTAACTGTACATATTATTTACTTTTTAATTCTTTTTTCCAATTTGCTATCTATGAAGGCATTTTTAGACATAGCAATTAGTCACCTTCAAAAAATAACTAGTCAATATTCTATCTCTTTTTTACTTTTACTCTATTTTTGTTATCTCTTCTACTTGCATTTTTAGTACTAGTTGTTTTACTTGTAATCTTATCTTTACTTTGTTTAGTTACAGGTTTATTTTTACTTTTAATTTGTTTACTTGTAGTTTTATCCTTACCTTTTTTACCTTTGAAATTACTTTTCAATTTACCTTTTTCATTGCTGTATTCTGCATTACTTTTTTTCACCCTTGGTTTTATTAAGCATTTTGGCCCAAAACCAATAAGATCTTCTCTACTCGCTTGAGTTAAAGCTGTATACACCAAATCATATTTCATAGGATCTCTATATTGAAGTAAAGCTCTTTGCATAGCTTTTTCATTTTTGCTTTTAGGAATATATACTTCTTCCATAGTCATAGGATCTAATCCAGTATAAAACATAGTTGTTGACAGGGTTCCAGGGGTTGGATAAAAATCTTGAACCTGTTCTGGTTGATAATGAATATCTCTTAGATATTCTGCTAGTTCTATTGCTGTTTCTAATGTACTTCCTGGATGACTAGACATCAAATAAGGTATCACATATTGTTTTTTTCCTATTCTTTCAGTTATTTTATAAAACTTATCCATAAATTTATCATAAGTTTTTCCTGCTGGTTTTCCCATAAACTTTAAAACCGTATGGGATATGTGTTCTGGTGCTACTTTTAATTGTCCACTTACATGATGTTTGATAAGTTCTTTAAAAAATGTATCATCTTTATCTGCCATGATATAATCATACCTTAATCCTGAACGTACAAAAACCTTTTTAATACTAGGTAACTCTCTCAGTTTTTTAAGTATTGTTAAATATTCCATATGATCTATATCCATGTTTTTACATGGACTTGGAGATAAACATTGCTTATCTTTACAAGCACCAACTTCAAGCTGTTTTTTACACGCAGGCTGTCTAAAATTAGCTGTAGGTCCTCCAACATCATGAATATATCCTTTAAAATCCTTAAATTTTGTAATTTCTTTTGCTTCTTCTACTATTGAATCTTCACTTCTACTTTGCACTATCCTTCCTTGATGAAAAGTTATAGCACAAAAAGAGCAATTTCCAAAACATCCTCTTGAGCTAACTATGCTAAACTTAACTTCTTCTATAGCAGGTATGCCACCTAGTTCCTCATAAATAGGATGGTAATTTTTCTCATAAGGCAAAGAATAAACCTTATCTAACTCTTCTCTTTTAAGGGGCATTTCCGGTTTGTTTTGTACAAGGTATTTATTTGCATGCTTTTGTACTATAGTTTTTCCTCTAATAGGGTCTTGCTCTTCATATTGCATCTTGAAAGCTTCTGCATATTTAGTCTTATCTTTACACACATCTTTATAGGATGGTATTTCAATATAGTCATCTACATTTTCTGTATTATCTACAACATAGCATGTTCCGGGCACATGTCTAATATACTGTATTTCTAATCCATCATTTAAGTTATTTGCAACTTCAACGACTTGTCTTTCGCTCATACCATATATTAATAAGTCTGCTCCACTATCAATTAGCATAGATTTTCTTACTTTATCACTCCAATAATCATAATGAGCAAATCTTCTTAAACTGGCTTCTATTCCTCCAATTATTACAGGAACATTTTTGTATGCTTCTCTTATTCTATTACAGTAAACAATGGTTGCTCTATCAGGTCTCAATCCCATTTTCCCACCTGGAGAATATAAATCTTTTTCTCTTAATTTTTTACTAACTGTATAATGGTTAACCATGGAGTCCATGTTACCTGCATTTACTAAAAATCCCAACCTAGGAATTCCTAATTTCTTAAAATCTTCTGCATCCTTCCAATTAGGCTGAGCTATTATACCTACTTTATATCCTTCATTTTCTAAAACCCTAGAAATTATTGCTGTTCCAAAACTATGATGATCTACATATGCATCTCCTGTAACTATAATAAAATCTAACTGCTCCCATCCTCTATCTATCATGTCTTCTTTACTAATTGGCAAATATTTATTATACTCCATTTTGTCCACCTTCTTTTGTATTCTATTATAATCAATTTGTTAATCTCTAATTCAGAATACAATTATAACATTTTTTATGCCATAATTCTTTGTAAATATTTTATTTAAGAATGCTTTCTATGGCAAATAAAAATATTCTAGATTAAAGTTATCTAGAATATTAGTAGTAAATATTTAAGCTATACTATTTAGTTTGTTTTTCTTAAAATACTTTTATTTTATTAAAAGGATATACTCTTACTATGACATGCCCCTTTAAATCACTTATTTTTACAGGTCCAAAATATCTACTATCACAACTATTAGCTCTGTTATCTCCCATAACGAAAATACAGTCTTTTGGCACTGTATATTTTTCATTTTCTTTTAAGAAATCAGCTCCATTGGTTATCATACTTTTATTTAAATAATCTTCCTTAAGTTCTTTATCATTTAAGTAAACTTTTCCATTATTAATTTCTAAGGTATCACCTTCTGTACCGATTACTCTTTTTATGTATTTATCCTCATTCTGATTTTTAGAATCTAGTACTACAATCTCTCCCTTATTAATGTTTTTTGTAAACAAACTTATTTTTTCCATGAATAGGGAGTCGTTTTCACTTAATGTATGATCCATTGAATGCCCTAACACATTAACTCTTGCCATTACAGTGCTTCTAAATGTTAAAGCAACTATTAATGAACACACTAGTATAAATGCTATATCTTTTACCTCTTTAAAAACTTTCCTAGTACTCATAAAAACACCTCTTTAATACTAAAATTTATTTTAATATTATATTATATTGCTAACTTTTACAAATTAACAATTTGTAAAATAAAAAATAAATTATTAAGTCCTTCCTTCTATTCCAGCTCAATTCCTATATTTTTTAACCAGTTTACGGCATATTCATTCATCTTTTCTTCTTCATAATCCTGCCATTTATCTAGTTCTTCTTGGTGCTGAAATATTATGTTCTTGAAATTTCTCATAGGCTGAGTATTATTTAATGCCTTCAAAAGCATATTTTTTAAATTTTCAGTAAGTACTTTCTCCTCAGAAAATTCCAACATAGCATTATAAAAATATTGTTCTTCAATATGAGGTATTATAATATATCGGCGTTCCTCATCTTTTTTAATGGCATAAGCATCCTCTAATAGTTCCCTTTGCCAGTCCGCTAAATTTTCTTCATTTTTACCACCGTGTACAACATTATTTAATTCATAAGGAATGTTAATAATATTACCAGTATGTGTGTCTAAATATTCCTTACCCAAATCGTCATCATTAAATGAAAATGACTGTACAAGTAATTCCATATCAATTTTTAGTTTCTTCATAGCTTTGCTTATCTCCCTTTATTAAAAATTTTATATCATTCTGTATTATTGCCATTTATTCCGCATTTCACTACCTATAAATAGTCCCGCCTCTGCAGTAGAGAAACTCTAACCCCTGTATCCAACATTAGGAATCATCTTAAGTTTAATTACTACATGTGGTTTTGTCAATGTTGCAGCATACAGCCCTTTGTGAAATATTATAAACATATATTGAAACATTTTTGTGAAACCCTGCGTCTAATATATTGAAAACTATACTAAGGGAGGTCATAAAATTGTTTAAGAGTTTAATTTTATCAGGAATACTAGCAAGTACAATGATATCTGCAAGCCCAGCTTATCAAGGAATAACCGCTGAAAATACCCAAACTTCAATTAGCAAGAATAAAAAAATCGAGGTAAAATCTGAAGATAAGAAATATTTTACTGTAGCAGATGCCCCTTTGTACAAGGGTGAAATAGCGCAAATTAATAACACAAAATTTGGTACAGATTTATTGGTGAATAAGTCTAATGGGAGCAATTCTACTCATGAATCATTAATCTTCCATATAGGTAAAGATACAAAAATAAATGTAGATATTAAAAATTTAAAAGTAGGCGATTCTGTGGATATTTTCCACTCATTGGCAATGACAAACAGTTTGCCTGGTCAAACAGCAGCAATTGCTGTAAATGTAGTAGCTAAAGAGAATAACTACTTAACTGTAGCAGATGCACCTTTATATAAAGGACAAGTACAGGAAATTAGAAAAACAGAGCAGGGTATGGATTTATTAGTGAATAAAACTAATGAAAGTAACGCTACCTATAAATCATTAATCTTTCATATAGATAAAGATACAAAAATAAATATGGAAAACGAAAATTTAAAAGTTGGATCAAAGGTGGATATTTTCTATTCAGGATTAGTAACAAGAAGCCTACCTGGTCAAACAACCGCAGTTGCTGTAAATATATTAAAGTAATTTTGAAAACATAGAAGAAACTAAAGTTTCACGTAATTTAATTAAGGTGGACTAGCTCTAAAAGTTAGTTCACCTTATCTAATATAAACAGAGTTCTTGGTTTCAGATTGGGTTTTGACACCATCTTAAGCTTAGAAATCGTTATCCAGTGGCGGTAGCCATGGCATAAGTTTTACCAATTAAATAAAATATTATAAACAACATCGCCTACATAACTAGTACAACCATAATCAATTAATACATTTTCATTTTTATAAACTCCCCAGGAGCTTGTAGATATTATATCTCCATAATCTAATATGAAATCTTTTGTTAACTTGTTTAAATCAATGTAAGAGCTTTTTTCTGGACGTATTGCATTAAGATCTACATGTTTACCTTTGTAATACTGAGAAAGTGGAACTGCTCTCCTCATTATAATCCTGTGTGGCTTAAAGCATACTATTGGACATAAGTATTTCAGTAAATATTTGTCAGCGTGAGTATAGACATAGTGTTCTATTCTGTTTTGATATGCTCCATCATCACCTTTTGCTACCTTAACCACATAGTCTTCATTAATAGAATACACCTGTCTACTTATGCCTTCTCCTAAATATTTATATTTTTTATCAATTTGTGTTTCACTCAATGAATATATCTCTTTAAAAAGAGCTGAATCATCCATGATGTAAAATCTCCTTATAATACTCTACTAACTAAAATATTATAAAGTAAAAGTTTTGTTCCTTTCTATGATTAAAATAATTATATTACAACTTAAATTTATTCATTCCATCCATCATTTCTCTAGTCATGTCACTTAGTCTTTCAGAAGTGGTCGCCACTTCTTCTGTAGAGGCATACATTTGTTGTGAGGAAGCTACAATTTGCTCAGATGATGCAGATATTTCCTCTGAAACAGCTGATATTTGCTCTACTTTTTGCAGTATAGAATTTTTTTCTAAATTTACACTTGCTGCTGAAACATTAATAGCTTTAATCTTAGGATCAACTTCGCTTATTGCATCAACTATTTTCTTAAAAGATCCTATTGTATCATTTACTACAGTAACTTGATTATTTAATTCATGACTCATATCCTTAGTGGTTTGTACCACTATATCTTTATCCTGTTTTGTATTATTAATTAAAAGATGTATGTTTTCAGAGGAATTTTTACATTGTTCCGCTAACTTTCTAATTTCTTCAGCTACTACTGCAAATCCTCTTCCATGTTCCCCAGCCCTTGCTGCTTCAATTGAAGCATTTAAAGCCAATAAATTAGTCTGTCCTGCAATAGTATTTATTAAACTAGTTATTTCATTTATTTTGTCTATATTGTTACCTAAGTTGTTAACTTTATTTGTTACATCTTTAAATGAATTACTTACATTACTTATAGATTGCATCAAATTTTGCATATTATTATTGCTACCATTAGCCATATTTCCAATATTCTTGGAGGTTAGTTCAACGTTTTCTATAGATTCAACTATTTCATCTATTTTCCCTCCAAAATTATTTAATATATTTGTCATTTCTACTAAGTCCCCACTTTCAGAATTTGTTCCCTGTGCAACATCCTGTATAGCAGTAGTAACATTTTCAGATGATGCTGACATTTCAACAGATATACTAGATAAATTTTCAGCTTGTACATTGATAGTTCCTGAATTTTCTTTAACAGTTTTAATCATGTTAGATATATTTTTTATCATTTGTGATAGTGTATTTTTCATTATTCCAAATTCATTCTTACTATCTGTTTCTAAATTAAGTGTAAAATCCCCACTTGATAAAATACTTAAACTATCATTCATTTCTTTTGTTGAACTTTTAATTATCTTAACAACAATATAAGATATGAATGAAAAAATAATCACTACTGATAAGAGCAATATAATCAATATTTTTACTGTAAATGAATGTGCCTTATTACTTTCATCATTTAACTCACTTGATTTTTGTATGTTATATTGTTTTAAATTAAAAAGTGTCTCCTCAGCGCTTGAAGCAGCTGCGGACATTTGTTCATAATCAACCTCTGATACCTTTGCACCATTACTTAAAGATTGATTAATTTTATTCCAAAAGGTTAAATATGAGGAATAATTGGATTTAAATTTCTCTAAATCTTTTGCCTCTGTTTCATCTAATTTAATTTTAGAATACTGTTCCAAATATTGTTTTATATTATCGTTGTGCTTTAAAATTGCTTCGTTCCTCTTAGTATCATATTTTATAATTTCTTTATGAGCTTCTATCCTCATATTAGCAAATTCACCCCTTATGCCCGAACCTATACCTAAAGGTTGAACCCGTTCATTATACATTTTGGATATATTATCTGCTACTTTATTAACACTTAAATATCCTGCTAGGCCTATTAACGATGTAAATATAACTGCTAAAATAGACATTGCAAAAACACTTTTTGCTATTTTAAAATCCTTAAATTTGTTATTCATACCAATCTGTCTCCTCTTAATAAATTTTAATTCATATTACTTGATTAATTTCTCCTAATCCCTTCCTTCATCTTTTATATAATCATTATTACTTAATAATAATTATATTTTACCATAGTTTATACTAAATTTAAAGAAATATTTACAAAAAAATATTGAATACCAATAAACTTAATAAAGTTTTTAATAACATTTATAAATTTTCTACAAAATAAAAAATAGAACCATTAGATTCTCACCTAATAGTTCTATTTTAAAGTTATATTTTTTTATAAACTTATTATTTCTTAAGATATTGATATTTATATTTTATAACATGACTTGTAACTATTTTGCACTCTCCTATAGTTCAAAATTATATAAACTTTTTGGATAAATAATGAATGTGTTCATTTATATTGAATTATTTCCATCGTTTCATTAATTGTAACATTAACAATTTAGGATTAAAATGAGATTAATAAATAAAACCAGACAACAGCGGCTTATATTTACAAAGTATATATTAAAATGAATTTAATTATAAGCCATGTAATCTAGGAGGATATTGAACTATGAATAAAAAAGTTGCAAAAATACTTGCAAGTATTATACCTATACCTTTAGTTTTAACTATAGCTTTATCAACTAGTCTAGTTAATGCTGCAGCAGGAAAAGTCACAAGAACTAGTGGTATTGATAGATATGCTACAGCAGCTCAAGTTGCGAAATCAAATTGGACAACTAGTGATAACATAGTATTAGTATCTGGCGAAGGATATGCAGATGCAGTAAGTGCCACTGCATTAGCTAAAAAATTAAATGCGCCTATACTTTTAACTACAGCAACATCATTAAGCTTAGATGCTGCTAATGCATTGAATTCATTAAAAGTGAAAAATATATATGTCATAGGTGGAAATGCTTCAATTTCACGTGGAATACGAGATCAATTAAAAGAGGACTATACTTTAATAGAGTTAGGGGGAAATAATAGATATGAAACAAATATATCTGTTGCTGAAAAATTAATTGAACTTGGTGTAAATTCAAATAACATAATGATGGTTGGTGGAGAAGGTTTTGCAGATGCTTTATCTGTAGCACCAATAGCAGCCGCTAAAGAACAAATACTTTTATTAGGAATGAATGATGCTGACTACATTAAACCCGTACTTGATTTTATAAGCAAGAGGCAATCAAAAGTAACTGTAGTTGGAACCAAATACGTTATAACAGATACTATATTAAATTCCTTTAATGGAACAAGGGTAGACGGTGGCCAAGATAGATTTAATACTAATTTAAAAGTTTTATCTACATTCAAAGATACACTAAAAACAGATAAATTATATGTTGCAAATGCAAGTGAAGATGGATATGCAGATGCTTTAGTAGCCTCAGCTTTAGCTGGAAAGTATACTGCACCATTAGTGTTAGCAGACACTGAAGGATCCCCTGCAACATCTAGCGCTGTAAATTATATTAAAAATAATGCTGAAATCACTACTGACCTAAATGTTATTGGTGGAAACGGTGTTGTTTCGGATTCAACAATTAATGCTATAAATGAGGCCGTTAACCCTGATTTTTCAGGAAATATCACTTCAGTAGATACCCTACATAATCAAAATGTTAACATAAAATTAAATGATCAGATGTTGCCCTTCACAATTAATGGCGGTAAATCTGTATCATTAGAAGATATACTTAACGCTGGCTACAGCATTAGATTCGTTACAGACAGTCCTGTATTTGTTTATGATTCTAATACTTCAAAATCTCAGACAAGTATTGATGGTGCATTAGACAAAACTGCTTTAACAAATTTCTATTATGGAAGTGCCACAAGCACTGCTACTGTTGTTAATGATCACTTTAATTACCAAATTCAAATTTATAAAAACAATTTATTAGTAGCACTGTCTTCATTTACAACGGTTCACATTATAAACGGAGATACCACTGCAAATAAGTTAACTGATTACACAATAAAATTACTAGGTAAGAATAGTGATGGAAGCTATATAAATATTAGCACTGGTGATAGAACTGCTGCCATAAAAAATAGTAATTTAGCTACAAAAATTACAAGCGGAAAACTAGTTAAAGGTGAACAAGCTTCTGTTAATGAAGTTAAGGGAAGTTTAGTAAATGGACAAACTAACGTAGATATTACAAATGTTAAATTCTATTCATCAAATTCATTTATTGCTTCTGTTGACGAAAACAGCGGTATTATAACTGCAAATAGCAATGGTGATTTTACGCTTACAATTAAGTCAGGAAATCAAATAAAAAACATTTCCATATCTGTAGTAAATGGCGGAAGAAAAGTTAGCAGTGCTACATCAAATATTTCTTCAATTAAGCTTGGGAAAGGTTCAAGTACTGGATTTTACTTAACACTTATAGATCAATATGGTGATGCTATACAGGGTAATGCTATAGCACCAGCTGTATCCACAGATTCAGTAAATAATGGTACAACAACAAAAGATACTGATTACCAAATACAATATGTAAAAAACTCAAATGGAGATGCTATAGCTTATGAAAAGGTAATTTCTCAAGCTAATACTGAGGGAACAGCTAATATTTATGTTCTAAATGATGGTAATACTCCAAATATAGGAGATGGCATATTAAAAATAGTTAACAATAGCGGTGCAGTAATACTGACTTTTCCTGTATCAGTTAACTTATCAGTCTTAATTGACACCACTAAATTTGAACCTATAAGAGATGGAAAATCTGAAGCTTTAACATTGGATTTAAATCCACAAGCTGCAAGTGACTATAATCATGAATACGTTAAAATAAATCTTAATAAATATGCAGTAGATGGTACTTCACTAGGTACAGTAAACAGCTTTAGTAATGATTTTGCCAAATATAAATTTTATATTACACAAGATGTAAATAACAAGATAATTGATGATTCAGCTGCTGTTAATAAGACACTTATACCAGTAACCATGAACCCTAATGGTTGCATTATACTATCTACTCCTTATGGTGCGATAGACCAAGAATTTAACGAGTCAGTAACTTCAACAATTACACCTAGCAACAATATTAAGGATAATAAAAATGTTATAGATGTTGCACACACAGGAACATTAACTTTAATTGCTAAATCATATGATCCTATAACTAATACAGAGGGACAAATTAAGAGCAGTATTAACATATCTGTTCAAGATAGTTCACCAAATATTAGTAGTGCACTATTAAGAAGTAATATGGAAGCAAGTATTCCATCCACATCCACAGGTGGTGATATAGTAATTTTTAATATTAAAGACATATTAAAAGAATCTAACATAAGTATTACTAACTCAGCAGGAGATGGAAAAATTAGAATAGCTAATAACGGTAGTATATTCATCAACTACAAAGATGGTTTAGAAGGCTCTGTTAACAATATACAAAATGGAGACCCATCATACGATTCATCAGCTGATATATTGTTAGGTTATATAGTATCATCCGCTAACGATAGTAGTATAGCTTATACTACAGTAAATACTGATGGAACTATTTCTGCTAAACTATCCGAGGGTAAGACTTCAGGCAAGTTTACAATTGGAGTGCTAAGATTGCACGAAAGGACACCATTTACAACAACTATGGCAACCATAAATAAGAACTGATTAATATAAGTAAAAATGTACATAATGTATTAATATTCTTCATCTTATATTATAATTGTATAGTGAATGTAATAAAATTAATTTATATATTAATAATTTCATTACAATTTGACTAGCAATGTAGATATTAAAGATTATAGAGGAAAGAGGAAATACATATGGAGAAGGATTATTTTAAAGATAGGTCATATGAATCTAAGTTAGTAAACTCTATCAATATAGGAGATACCGTATATATTTGTGAAAAATCTATGCAAAGATCAGCTTCTAAAATAACTGATTTAGCCCAAGGAGTTGTTGTTCGTAAACTCACAAGACATGACCATCCAAGAGGACTTAAGGTTGAAATAAAAAGTTCTAACGGTAGAATGTTTATTGGTCGAGTTGTTTACTTAGTTAGAAATAATAAAATTGTCTATGGTAATAAAAATTAAAGGAAAAGAACAGCTTATCAATCAAGCTGTTCTTTTCCTTATTTTAAAGTATTCGGCTTTCTGCGTCTACAATGTTATACTAACACCAAATGAGTATCTATTTTAATTCAAGATACAAGTCATACCACTTAGCTCCACCGTGTTCTGACTCAGATATACCTTCATTGACATAACCGAATTGTCCATAATATTCTATTAAATGCTCTTTACACGTAAGCAATACATTTTTTCTACCATCCTTTTTTGCTACTTCAATGAAATGCTTCATTAACTCTTTAGCATACCCTCTTCTTTGATATTTAGGATGCACATCAAGGCCAAAAATTACTATATTATATCCATTAGGTATATGAAGATCCATAGTTTTAAAAAAATCATCTTCTATATGGTCTTCATTTGTTACTCCTCCATTAATAAATCCTATAATTTCATTATTTAATTCAGCTACAAAAAATCCTTCTGGAAAAACTGAAATTCTTTCCTTAAATACGTTCCTTGGAGCTGCTTCAGCAGCTGGAAAACAAGCAGCTTCTATTTGGCTAACACAATCTAAATCTTCTGGTAAAACATTTCTTATTTTTAATTTATTCAATTGAATCTCCACCTTTTCAAGTAATATATTTATGCTTTTTTCAATCATACTATCCTACAAAGACAACACAATTTATAAGTAAATTATACCATTATATACTGAAGATATATAGATAACATTATTAACAGCAAGTTGGTTAAGCCATCTTCAAAAAAATAACTAGTCAGTATTCTGGTCTCTTTTATGTTATGCTTCATCGTCATAACCCTTACATAGTCTACTATGCTCAGGTCATGACTCTTCGCCTACCACAAAATATCCTCAGAATCTTTGACTTGTTATTTTCTATCGGATGCCTAATCTATATATTTTAATGAATGATAAATCCCTTAAATACTTATACTAATATTAATAAAACAATATTAGGTATATGACACAAAATAGACTAGCAGACTGACTAGTTATTTTTTTGAATGTGCCTTATAAAGGGAGGTATCATTTATGGATGAACAGTTTTACATTAATTTTCCTAAATCTGTTCCTGAGCAAAAGCAAGATAAACAACCAGGATTAGAGTCTCTCATGAATCCTAAACCTATATTTGAAGATCCTAGTTATAAGGGTTCTGACAAATTAAAAAATAAAATTGCTATAATCACAGGTGGTGATAGTGGTATTGGAAAAGCTGTAGCCATAGCTTTCGCTAAAGAAGGTGCTGATTTAGCAATAATATATTATGATGAGCATGAGGATGCTGAGGAAACAAAAAAAATTATAGAATCAAAAGGTAGAAAGTGTATACTTATACCCGGTGATATAACTGATGATAATTTCTGTAAGGCTGCAGTACAAAAAACTTTACAACAGTTCAGTAAAATAGATATATTAATAAATAATGCAGCAGTCCAATATGCTCAAAATAGTATAGAAGATATAACAAATGAGCAACTTGAAAAAACATTTAAAACAAATATTTTTAGTATGTTTTATATGATTAAAGCAGTGATGCCTCATTTTAAACCTGGTTCTTCTATTATAAATACAGCTTCTATAACTGCGTATGAAGGACATGAAACTTTAATAGATTATTCTTCTACTAAAGGTGCTATAGTTAGCTTTACACGTTCTTTATCACTTTCATTAATAGGGAGAAATATAAGAGTTAACGCAATAGCTCCTGGTCCTATATGGACTCCTTTAATACCATCATCTTTTAGTCCACAAAAGGTAGGCAAATTTGGTTCTAATACACCAATTGGAAGACCAGGTCAACCTGTTGAACTAGCATCTGCATATGTGCATCTAGCTTGTAATGAATCATCATATGTTACTGGTGAAACTATTCATATAAATGGTGGTTCTTTTATAAGCAGTTAATTTTTTAATTTTATAATAAAAAGGTGTTGTTTCAAAATAACTTAAAAAGCGGATTCTTTACAACCCGTTTTTTATTTTTTATAATAAAAAAAGAGCTGTCTTGTTGTAGAAATTAATTTCTATTTTAAGACAGTCTCTTTTTTATGTTATTGTTGTTTGTATTGGGGTTCTTGTTGTTCAATATATTGTTGTCTTCCTTTTAATACATCAAGACCATAATCAAGATTTTTAGCTATTTGTTGAAAATCTTGCTTTGCATTTTGATCCTCAGTTTCTAAAGCAAATGTTTTCATTGTGGCAGATGCACTTTGCATTCCAGCAATTGCTTGCTGCATTTGAGTTCCTACAGTCATATTTTCACCTCCCTTCAATATTTAGTAGTCTAACCTTTAGGCTTAAATATTAAAGCTCCTATAAATCCAAATATAAGTGCTGCAGAAATACCCGCACCAGTAATTTCAAAAACTCCTGTAAGTAATCCTATTACACCATCACGTTCTGCTTCCATAAGAGCGCCTTTTACTAAAGCATTACCAAAACTGCTTATAGGCACAAACGCCCCTGCACCTGCAAATTTCACTAGTGGATCATATAATCCAAGTCCACCTAATATTGAACCTACAACAACCATTGTAGTAGTTGTGTGTGCAGGAGTAAGTTTAAGCACATCCATCATAAGTTGCCCAATCACACATATACCTCCACCTACTATGAATGCCCAAATAAACTTTATCATAGTATCTTAACTCCTCTCTTTACATTTCTATGGACACTGCATGTGCAACACAAGGTATACTTTCTTTTTGCTGATAGGATATTGGCGATAGCAATGCCCCAGTTGCAACTATTAATATCTTTTTTAATTCGCCCTTTCTCATGCGATTTAAAAAATGACCATAAGTAACTGTTGCAGAACAACCACAACCGCTACCTCCTGCTAAAACTGGTTGATCTTCTTTATATATTAAAATACCGCAATCAGTAAATTTATCTAAAGGCATTTTAAAACCATGATCTTGTAATAAATTTCTAGTAATTTCATATCCTACTTTTCCTAAATCCCCAGTGGCTATAAGGTCATAATATGACGGATCTATGTTCAAATCTCTAAAATGTGCTTCAATGGTATCCACTGCTGCTGGCGCCATGGCCACTCCCATGTTGAAAGGATCCGAAATACCCATATCTACTACTTTACCTATAGTTGCAGCTGTAACTCTAGGTCCCTCACCTTCTCTACCAATCACTGCTGCTCCTGCTCCAGTTACAGTCCATTGTGATGTAGGAGGTTTTTGACTTCCATATTCTGTAGGGTACCTAAATTGTTTTTCTGTAGCTGCATTATGACTCGAAGTTCCTGCTATAGCATATTTTGCAGCCTTACTGTCAATTATGAGAGATGCTACTGCTAAACTTTCCATAGAACTAGAGCAAGCACCAAAAATTCCAAGAAAAGGTATTCCCAAAGTACGTGCTGCAAAGCTGCTTGTAGTTATTTGATTCATTAAATTTCCACTTATAAAAAATTGTATATCTTCTTTCTTTATGTTAGATTTCTCAATTGCTATTTCACAAGCTTCCTCTAAAAATTTTTTTTCTGCTTTTTCATAGCTATCTTGTCCTAGCCATATATCATCATGTAAAATGTCAAAATCCTTAGACAAAGCTCCATTAGCTTCGAAGGGACCTCCAACAGCAGAAGAAGATATTATAATGGGTTTAGAATCAAAAAACCATGATTGATTACCTTTAAGCATTTACATCCCACCTAACCATTTAATGGTGATTTTTAAAATAGCAACTACAAAAGCTGAAAAAGCTCCAAAAGTTATTACTGACCCTGCTATTTTGAACATATTTCCACCAACACCTAATACATACCCTTCACTACGATGTTCAATGGCACAAGATGCAATTGCATTAGCAAATCCTGTAATTGGAATTATAGTTCCTGCTCCTGCCCATTGAGCTATATGATCATAAACACCAAATCCTGTAAGTAGAACTGAAATAATAATTAAAACTGCTGATGTAGGATTTGCTGATGAAACTTCAGTAAAATGGAAATAATTTATAAACATATATTGCAATCCCTGACCAATTGTACATATAATTCCTCCTGAAATAAATGCTCTAAAAACATTAGTTAAAACTGGTCTTTTGGGTTCTTTTGTTTTAGCAAAATTTTGATATTTTTCCTGTGTTGGAGTTAGCTTTTTCTTTTTATTATTAGATATTTCTCTCACCTTCTAACGTAATAAATACGGTTCTAGTTTTTCCATAACTTTTTTTAATCTATTTGAATTATTAGAATACATAGCCTTAGCTTTTTGATTATCAGTTTCTAATGCAAATGACATAAGATCTGCTTGGGTTTTTTGTAAATTTGCGTAAAGCATTTCTTTAACATTAAAATCCGAAATTTGCATATTATCATCAAAAATATCTACATATAATTTACCACTATAATCTACTTGACCAATAAAAACATTTTCTATTGATACACCTATGTTTTCTAATTCCTGATTGAGCCAACTCTCATTTAACCCTAAATTACTTAAGGATTCATTTATTATATTTCCGTCTAAAATTACTGTTTGTGGTGCTGCTTGTGTTGCAACTTTAATTCCTAAGTCATGTAGAGTAATAGGATTTTTATCTGATTTTAAAATAACATCCATATCTCCTGTAGATTCCATCATTGCAAACTCTACATCTGCTAAATTAAATGCATTTCTTAAACGTAATTCTCTTAAAAGATCTTCTCCTGAAAGTTTTATTTTCTTTAAATTTTCTTCCATGACTTTCCCGTCTTTTACCAAAACCACACTTCTCCCATTAATCCAGTCATATATGGTTTTGCTCTTAATAGATAAATAATCTATTAAGATAGGATATAAAATCCATATAGCTAATGCAGTAACTCCAAATATCCAATTTGTAATTATATTTACTGAAATTAAAGAAACTAAAATAGCTATTATAGAATAATTAATAAAGTTAAAGGGTGTCATTTTAGTAGAATGTTTTTTTCCCATAATCCTTACTAGGATTAAAGTCAAAAAAAATAATGCTGTAGACTTTAATAATATCAATGTCCAAGTATTCATATTTTTCCTCCAAATTAATCACTTTTATATTGAGGCTCTTGACCTTCTATATATTTTTGTCTCTTCTGTAATTCTTGAATGATTTCATCAGTCGCTTTTAATGATTCTCTATATACAGCTTTAGCCCTTTTATCCGTTGTTTGTATTGAATAAACTCTTAAAGTGCTTTCAGCTCCCTTTAAACTAGCCAGTGTTTTCTTCATTTTTGAACCAACTGTCAATATATTCAACCTCCTCTTTATAAAAATCATTTATGCCTTTATTTTTACAACTATTTTTGTTTTTATTCTTTAAAATTGATTTTATTTTATAATTACGAAAATTAAAGAAGGTATCTGAAAAAAGATAAACACAACTAATCTACCTAACATAAATTATTTCATAATGTAAGAGCTATTTTATCCTAATATTAAACTATGTATACTAAGTAAAAATTAAATACAATAAAATGTATACTAGATAATAAGTAAAATATATATTTTTTTGTATATTTTACAATTTGGTGATAACTGAAGGATTGCTTCCACACATTTGTAATATATACTAAAGTGGAAATTTTAGTGAAAGAGTAACTGTAATATCAGAGGATGAAATTGGATTACTCTCAAAAAATTTTAATGATATGGCAAATGTGATAGAAGACAAGATAAATCAACTCCAAAAGCTTTCAGAGGATAAGCAGCGATTTATTGATAACTTGGCCCACGAGTTGAGAACTCCTTTAACTTCCATAATAGGATATTCTGATTTTCTTAGAACTTCTAAGTATGATGAAGAGACATTTTTAAGCTCATTAACTTACATATATGAAGAGGGAAAAAGACTAGAACAATTAGCTTTTAAACTAATGGATTTAATTCTTCTTCGAAAAGAAAACTTCAAAATGAAAAATGAAAATATTAAAAAACTTTTATTACAAATTAAAAACTTTTTAATTACTAATTTTGTTGATAATGCTAAAATTGGCATAGAAAGCAAGCTTGGCAAAGGTACAACTATAAAAGTAATATTTAATAATCACTATATTTAAACCTAAACTGTTTTTAACTAGTTTTTCACAAAATATTCTAAAGTGCTAACAATACACTTACTAGTACTTTAGAATATTTTAAATTATAATATATTACATTTTTGAAGGGAACACTAATTTACTATTTAATCATACATTCATTAGTAAAGTGTAGATGATTTTTCATAGCTTCTGCTGCTTCCATTGGACTTCGTTTTTTAAGTGCTTCATAAATATCTTCATGCTGCTTTACTAAAATTTCTATGTTTTTTTCATCTATAAGTATCTTTTTTCTAGCATCTTCAATAAATGAATCCATTAAGGATGACATGGCATTTAACATATTTAATATTAAAAAGTTCTTAGATGCTTGAGCAATTTCATAGTGAAATTTTCTGTCTATTTTAACACTATCCTTTTCATCTTTACATACTATTAGTTCATTGATTAAATTTTTTATATTTTCAAGTTCTTCATCAGTTATTCTTTCTGCTGCTATTGCTGCAGTCTCAACTTCTATAATTTTTCTCAGCTCTATTATTTCTTCAGGATTACTTTTTTGAAGCATAAACATTATAGATAAAGGTTCAAATAAACTGTTTTCAAAGCTCTGTTTAATATAATTGCCCTCGCCTTGTCTACATTCAACTATTCCTATAATTTGAAGGGCTCTTAAAGCTTCTCTTATGGATGTCCTGCTAACTTGAAGATGTTCAACTAGTTCCCTTTCCGATGGTAGTTTATCTCCTTTTTTTAATATTCCATCAACAATCATATTTTTAATTTGTTCTATTACTTGCTCATAAACTTTTGTATTTTTTATAGGATTAAACATTAAATCAATCTCCTTTTTGCAATGTATAATTTAAAATTTAAATTAGCTTAGTAAAATAATTAATCATTTCACTAAACTAACTTGTACAGCTCATTTCCAAGAACTCTATTTATCCGACAATTAACATTCTATTACTACTATTAATATACATTATTAACATATTTTTTTAAAGCACAATTTTTTGAACTAGTAATAACTTGAATTTTATATTAAGAATACTTAAAGCATCTTTAACTTGTTATTTCTTTTCAGATGGCTAATGCAAAACAAAACTCACCAGATTTACACTAACAAAGCAAATCTGGTGAGTTTTTACTCTTCCAATAGTTCTTGTTTTTTTATTATATTGTTCCAATTTACATAAATATGAAATAAGCTTACTACGTCCTGTTGATTATATAAAAGTATCTTATCCTTTTTTTCATCAGGCATTCTTTTTATATAATCACTATCCTTTATAATCTTACTAAAAGTTTTAGCTAAATTAGATCCACTTATAACTTCACTATCTCTAATTATACCAAATTCTTTTTCTAAAGCTTTAAGACCAATACACACTTTTTTTTCTTTTTCATACTGTTTTTGAAGATCCACATGTATGAACTGTTCCTCTATATTAAAGTCTATATCATATTTTTTAAAAAGATAATTAATAACTGTAAAATCATTATTGCCTGAAAAAGTAATTATATATTTTTTTCCATATTCAGAAATCATAGTATTGAAATATTGTTTTGCCAGTGTTAATATTTGTTTTGAATCTTTTTTGTCTTCTATCATATATTGAGTAACTTGTAACTTATTAGTTGTATCATCAAAGTAACAACACCCAAAAACTCCTATGCAAATAGGCTTTTTATATATATAATGTTCTAAGTCAAAAAATATGGCATCCTTAAACAAATGATTTTCTCCATTTATATAGAGCAAATTTTCTTCTACTAATTTTTCAGTTTCTATACTGCCATGCTTTTCTATCACTTTACCACTCTTTTCCAATTATTCTGCAAATTATCCTGCTGTAATATTATATCATTTTTCATGAAAAATTCATATTAAACATTAAAAATTATTAATGCAGTCTGGCTTTAAGTTGTATGTCATATCTTTTCTTTCTACTATGATTTGTATTTTTTCTTTCATTTCTTCATCGTTCAATACTTTTTTAACAATTTCTCTAGTTGGATTTACACACACAGGATATTTAACCATTTTAAACATAGAAAAATCACCAGCTGTATCACCATAAGCGTAGCTTTTACTTAAATCTATATCATATTTTTTCACCAATTCAATGATAGCTTTATTTTTACTTTCACTATCCCACATTGGTATAACTTCTCCTGTATATGTTTCAGTACCATCCATTATATATATAGCTCCTCTATAATCATCAAAACCATGTTTTATAGACATTTCCCGTACCAATTCTATAGGACTTCCTGATACAGTTATAACTTTATGTCCTTTTTCTTTATGCCATTTAATTCTATCTCTTGTATAGGTATATACCCTATCTCCTTTTTGATCTATTACATTTTTAGCTATAAACTCTATTTGTGATTTATGAAGTCCTTTTATGGCTTCAATATATATTTCAGCCATTTTTAAAAGATAGTTATCATAGTTTCCCTGCCTTTTATCCCATCTTTCATATTCTGGTTTTACTTCTTTATACCATCTTTCTGGTGGAATTATTTCATACTTTACAAGTTTTTTAAACATTTCTGTAATTAATCCTTCTCTATATAAAGTACCATCAATATCAAAAAAAGCTGCTATATTCATATTTTTCCTCCTACATAAATTAATCTATTTAATATATATTACACTAATGTTTAAAAAGTTTACACAATAAAATTAAAATCCTAAAATATTTTTTCCATCTACTATTCATTTTTTTCAACATATATTTTTAATTATATCACTAACTTTTATATTTTTACTATTTCATTTTTTTACTGTTGTATATTGACATTGTTTATCAATGATGTTATTATTAAAACATAATAATTGATAATGATTTTCATTACGAGGTGTTAATAATGAGTATTTGTGATTTAGAACTTGGACAAACAGCTTTAATAGAAAGTATAGCTGGAGATGCAAAATTAGCTAAAAGGCTTCTTGCCTTAGGATGTATTGAAGGAACAGAAGTAGCTTTTAAAACTTCAGCTCCATTTGGTGATCCTATAATAATAAATTTAAGAGGTTTTAATTTAGCAATACGTAAAAAGGATGCTAAAAACATATTTGTAAAAATTTAAATATGATGTTTCAGGAGGATTAATATGATAACAGCAGCTTTGCTCGGCAATCCCAATGTAGGAAAAACCTCTCTGTTTAATCTTTTAACTGGTTCTAATCAGTACGTGGGTAACTGGGCCGGTGTAACTGTAGAAAAAAAAGAGGGTTATTTAGAAAATTCCTTAAAAATTGTAGACTTACCTGGAATCTATGCTATGGATACTTATTCTAATGAAGAAAAAGTATCAAAGGAGTTTTTACTTAAAGGGAATGCAGATGTAATAATAAATATAGTAGATGCTTCTAATTTAGCAAGAAATTTATATCTTACAACTCAACTTAAAGAATTTAATAAACCTATTATTTTAGTTTTAAACATGATAGACGTATCTGAATCTAAGGGGATTAAAATAGATTATTCTTCCTTAGCTAAAGAATTAAATGTAACAATATTACCTATAGTAGCTTCCAAGGGCACAGGGATAGATGAATTGAGAAAATTGCTCATTGGTGGCAATTTTTTAGTTCCAGAAAGTGATAACGACTTTCAATTTCACAGCGAAAAAGAAACTTATGATTATATCAATAAAATTTTAAGTAAATGTGTTCATACTACAAATAATAGTTTTGTTTCACCTACAGAAAAGATAGATAAAATTGTGCTTAACAAATTTTTAGCTTATCCAATATTTTTTGGTATTTTGCTTTTAATTTTTAAATTTACTTTCAGTTGGGTAGGACAACCTCTATCAGACAAACTTGATGAACTTTTGAATTCAAATTTAGTACCATTTTTCAATAGTGTTCTGTCAAATACAAGTCCTTGGTTTAAATCATTACTTGTTGACGGAGTATTAGGTGGTGTTGGTTCCGTTATTGTATTTTTACCTGTTATTTTAGCACTTTTTCTTGGTATATCATTCCTTGAAGATAGTGGTTATATGGCAAGAGCAGCCTTTATAATGGACCGACTAATGAGAAAAATGGGTTTATCCGGAAAAGCTTTCATTCCCCTAGTAATAAGTTTTGGTTGTTCCGTACCAGCTATTATGTCTGCCAGAACTTTGGAAAGCGAAAACGATAGAAAAATCACTGCGTTATTAGCTCCACTTATGTCTTGTAACGCAAGATTACCTGTATATGCCATGTTTGCTTCTGCTTTCTTTGCAGGCAGGGAAACAACTGTTATATTTTCTTTATACGCTTTAGGAATTATTATTGCTTTTATAATAGGTATATTATTCAAGAACACCTTATTTAAAAAAGATGAGGAACCTTTTATAATAGAACTTCCTGACTATAAGTTACCTGAACTTAGAAACGTTGTATTCCATACTTGGGATAAAGGTAAGGGCTTCTTAAAAAAGGCTGGAACTATAATATTTTCTGTATCAGTAATAGTTTGGTTCTTATCTAATTTCAACTTATCTGGTATGACGGATATAAATAGTAGTATACTAGCATCTATAGGGAAGTCTATAAGTGTAATATTTGAACCTTTAGGCTTTTCAGCTTGGCAAAGTTCAGTTTCTTTACTTACAGGTCTTATGGCTAAAGAAGTAGTGCTTGGTACTATGGGAGTTATCTACGGTGGTGATTTAAAGACATCTTTACTTACTCACTTTACTCCAATATCAGCTTATGCATTTTTAGTTTTTGTATTATTATATACACCTTGCATATCTGCTGTTGCTGCCATGAAGAAAGAATACGGAAATAAAATGGCTATATTCTCTGTAGTTTATCAATTTAGTTTGGCTTGGATTGTTTCTTTTATAGTTTTCAAAATAGGCTCAATATTAATGTAATTATGGAGGTGTTAAAATGGCATTTGAATTTTTAATAGCAGGTGTTATAGCTGCCTCTGCAGCATATATATTTTATAAAAATATAAAGAAAAAAGCTTCAGGTAAATGTGATTGCAGCTCTTGCTCCAGCCATTGTTCTCATTACAAAAAACCTGAATAAATATAGCCTGTCTTTAAAGACAGGCTATATTTATTCAGGTTTTTTTATAACATAATCCATTATATCTTCAATAGATACTATACCTTCTAAAACATCATTATCTACTATAGGAATAGCAATAATATCGTTTTCTCTAAGTCTTGCTGCTACCTCTGAAATTTTTTCATTTTTAGATGCAGTAATAACTTTCTTTGTCATTACCCAATCTAGTGGACAAGTGTCATAGTGTCCTTCTTCCATTAAAAATCTATATATATCAGCCTTTACAATCATACCAACTAGTGTACCGTTTTCATCTACTATCGGAGCTCCATTAACATTATTTTCATTCATAATATGGAGTGCCTTTTTTAAGTTATCTTCTGGCCTTAGCTTTACTATATCTGAACGCATTATTTCGGCAAGCATAAACATCCCCCTCCTTTCCTATATTATACAACCTATTGTATGAAAAGTCTAAATATTTTTAACTTCATATATTATATAATTAAATTTCGCATTAATAGCTATTATTAATTATGATTTTTAATTCATTAGAGTCCCTACACCCTTTTAAAATGTGATCTATAACTCTAGATGCAGCCTTTTTAGATATTCTTTCTAAATCACTCTCTAAAATAATATTATTTTTTTTAAGAAGACTTCTTAAATATTTAACTTGTTTTTCTGTAATTACATCTTCTCTAATTAATTTGTGGTTATTTTCTAATTTATAAATAAATTCATGTATTTTAGGCAAGTTTAGCACATCTTCATAATTATGCAGCATAATAGTTTCTTTTAGAGCCTCCTCAGAAGTTAGCAAAAATTTCTTATATAGATCTACACTTATTCCACCATCTATCTGGTCTTCACGCTCTATACCTATGTGTTTTTCAACACTTTTAAGGTTGCACCTATCCATTCCAAGTTGCTTGTAATATGGCCTTATACGTCTATACAAATCCACATGGTTTTTGGGAACTTCAAAAAATATATTGTGTTTTTCCATCCTTTTTTTTATAAAAGGCTCGTCAAAAGCCATTCCATTATATGAACACCACTTGTCATATTCTAATATATCTTTTCCAAAACTATATAGTATTTCATATTCATCTTCCAAGCTTTCTGCAAAATATTGCTTTATGCAAAAAATTTTATTATCTTTAAACCTTCCTAGTGATATAAGTATTATGCTATCTTCCTCTTTATCAAAACCTGTAGTTTCTATATCAAAATAAGCTACATTATTCATATCATAAACTTTAAATAGATCTTCTTTTATATTTAATACTTCATTATATTGTTTAATAAACATTTAAAGTCCTCCAAACTTTTGCTTTACTAAGCTTACATTGATTATTATATAATAACCTAAGCCATTTGGAAACAGCTACATAAAAAGTGCTTTAGAACAATTTCCACTTGTTCCAAAGCACTTTTAAAAATTACATTCTTTCTACTGTTTCAAGTCCTATTAAATTTAATCCATTCTTTAAAACTTGACAAGTAGCTTCTACAAGTTTAATTCTTGCCATCTTTGTGCCTTCATCTTCTGAATTCATTATGCTGTGTGCATTATAGAATTTGTTAAATCCTTTTGCTACTTCTATTACATGTCTAGTTACAACAAAAGGTTCTAATTTATCTATAGCATTAAGTATTGATTTTTGGAAACTTTCAAGAGTTTTTATAAGTTCAAATTCTTCTTTAGAATTTAACTTAGAATAATCTATATTTCCTGTAGCTTTCCCTGCTTTTCTAATAATACTCTTTCCTCTTGCATAACTATATTGTACATATGGACCCGTTTCTCCATCAAAACTTAACATTTCTTTCCAATCAAAAACTATATCTCTTTCTCTTCCATTCTTCAAATAAGTAAATATTACAGCTCCTATACCTACTTTTTTTGCTACTTCTTCTTTATTTTCTAACTCTGGATTTTTTTCATTTATTACTTCTAAAGTTTTTGCTACAGATTCATTTAATAAATCTTCTAAAAATATTACATCGCCTTTTCTTGTAGACAACTTTTTATCTGCAAATCTAACTAATCCAAAACTTATATGTTTACAATTATCTGCCCACTTATGACCCATAAGCTTTAACGTAGTGAACACTTGTCTAAAATGAAGAGATTGGTCTACCCCTACTACATATATGCTTTTATCAAAATCATAATTCTTTTTTCTATAACATGCTGCTGCTAAATCACGTGTAGCATATATAGTTGCTCCATCTGCCTTTTTTACAATGCATGGAGGCATATTGTATTCATCCAGCATTACAACCTTAGCACCATTGCTCTCTACAAGCAGTCCTTTTGAATCTATTTCATCTATTACAGCATCCATTTTGTCTGTGTAAAAGCTTTCACCTGCATAAGAGTCAAATTCTACTCCTAGCATATTATATACGTTTTTAAACTCTTTTAAGCTTAAATCCTTAAACCTCTGCCAAAGCTTTACTTCTTCTTCTGATCCTTCTTCTAGTTTCTTAAAATACATTCTTCCTTCATCTTCTAATGATGGATCTTTTTCTGCCTCATCATGAAACTTAACATAAATTCTTAGTAATTCCTTTATTGGCTCTTTTTCTAAGTCCTCTTCATTACACCACTTTTTATAGGCATATATAAGCTTTCCAAACTGAGTACCCCAATCACCTAAATGGTTTATTCTTACACAATTATATCCTTCAAATGATAATATATTATATAATGATTTACCTATACATGTAGTAAATAAGTGTCCCACATGAAAAGGTTTTGCAATGTTAGGTGAAGAATACTCAACACATATATTTTTTCCTTTTCCTATTTCTGACGAACCATATTTGTCCCCTTCTAGTAATACCTTTTCTATAACGTTTTTTGTAAAACCTGATTTATCTACGAAAAAGTTTAAGTATGGTCCTAAACTTTCAATCTTTTCGAAACTCTCTTTATTTATTTTTTCTTTTAATTCCTCAGCTATTATATTTGGTGCTTTTCTTAAGCTTTTTGATAACTGAAAACATGGGAAAGCATAATCCCCCATATCAGATTTAGGTGGTATTTCTATTAATTTTTCCATAGTTTCTAAATCTAAGTCCACATGCTCTTTTATTCTTTCTGCTACTAATTTTTTATAATCCATTTTTGAAACCTCCATATATTAAGATTGATAATATCTTATCTACTACTTAATTTTTAACTTAACTTTTCCATTTTAGTCTAAAATATTTGGTTGAAAATAAAGTAAACCCGTCTCTTTCTTACAAAAGAGACGGGTTATATCCGCGGTACCACTCTAATTGACAGGTATATTCTACCTTATCCACTCTAAACTTTAACGCAGTTAACGTCTTACTTATAATTTAACACAGAACTATTAAATCTTTTTGTAAGCTTCTCTGAGGCTCTCTTCCTTTTTAAATTTCTTACAGGCTTCCACCATTCCCGCTCGCTGAAACATATTAATGCTTTTAAGTGATTTAAAAAGTACTCTTCTCTTCAACAAATTTCATATACAATTTACACTATATTATACTATTATTTATTACCTTTTGTCAATATAGAATCTGTCTTAAAATTTAAGTAATTTTTAAATAAACTTATATCAGTTATAGGTTCCTTACAAGAAAAATTTTCACATACATATACAGTGCTCTTCTTATCTATTTTCCCTTGATTTTTTATGAAAGAATTCACACCATAAATTTCTTCATTTCCGTTATTTAGAATTATGATTAAAAACGGATTATATTTACTGTTAATTTCTTTTAAAACTTCCTTAACAAATTCCTCTTCTTTATCTCCTGCTATTACTATTTCTTTTACAGGATTATTATTATACATAAATGCAGTAATAAAGCCTGTGTAAGCTATAGGATTTTTCTTTACTGTAGATGCAAAAGCATTAAACTGCTTTTGGGCAAGATTTTCTATTTCTAAATCCCCTGTAATTTTTGAAAGTTTAAGTAACGCTAAAGCTGCAATAGAATTTCCTGACGGTATGGCTCCATCATATAATTCCTTAGGCCTTATTATGAGCTTCTCACCATCAATACCATACAAATAAAATCCACCCTTTTCTTCGTCCCAGAAAAGTTTTATCATCTGATCTTTTAGTTTTAGAGCTTCTTTTATATATTTGATATCAAAGCAACCTTCATATAATTCTATAAGCGCCCATATAAGAAAAGCATAATCATCTAAAATCCCTAAATTGGCAGACTCTCCTTGACGATATCTAGATAACACCCTGCCATCCTTTCTTATAAGTTTTTCTAATATAAAGTCCGCGGCTTTTTTTGCAGCATTTATATATTCTTCTTTATGAAGCACTCTTCCTCCATAAGCTAGTGAAGCTACTACAAGACCATTCCATGAAGTTAAAATTTTATCGTCTTTAAAAGGATGTTGTCTTTTTTCTCTATGTTCATAAAGCTTATTTCTCGATACTTCTAACTCTAATTTAAGCTCTTCATTATTTTCAATACCCTCCAATGGTGTGTTTATTAAATTAGGTATATTTTCTCCTTCAAAGTTCCCTTGCCTTGTAATATTATAAATATGTGTGTATAACTTAGCTTTTTCCTCACCTAAAGTATCTACTATTTCTTTTAAACTCCATACATAAAATTTTCCTTCTTCACCTTCTGAATCAGCATCTTCTGCAGAATAGAATCCACCATCTTCATCTCTCATATCTCTCAAAATATAAGTAAAAATTTTCTCTGCTACATCTTTATATAAAGAATTGCCTGTAAGCTTGTAAGTTTCAGTATACACTAATGATAAAAGAGCATTATCGTACATCATTTTTTCAAAATGAGGAACAAGCCATTTTTCATCTGTGGAATACCTAGAAAACCCATAACCTATATGATCAAAAATTCCACCTTTGTACATTGCTTTTAGAGTTTTCTCCACCATATTTAATACTTCTTTATCTTCTGCTATATAATAATATCTAAGTAAAAAATATAAATTATGGGGAGTTGGAAACTTAGGTGATTTACTGAAGCCGCCATAATCTTTTTGGAAATGCATTTTTAAGTTTTTTACTGCATCTTCTATAACCTTGGAGTTCATTACCCCTTTATCACTAGTTTCTGTATAACCTTTTATTTCCTCTATCATATCATTGCTTGACTTTATAAGTTTTTCTTTATCTTTAATCCAAGCTTCATGAATTGAATTCAAAAGTTCTTTTATGCCTGGCATACCATATTTGCTTTCCTTTGGGAAATAAGTACCTGCAAAAAATGGCTTTTTATCATAAGTTAAAGCTACAGTTAGAGGCCATCCCCCCCTTCCAGTATACGCTTGACAAAAGGTCATATATATACTATCTATATCTGGCCTTTCTTCTCTATCTACTTTTATACATATAAAGTTCTCATTCAAAATTTTAGCTACTTCTTCATCTTCAAAAGACTCTCTTTCCATAACATGACACCAATGGCAAGTCGAATATCCTATGCTTAAAAATACAGGTTTATTCTCCTCTTCTGCCTTCTTAAAAGCTTCTTCGCCCCATGGATACCACCCCACAGGATTATGGGCATGTTGCAGTAAATAAGGAGACTTTTCATTACTTAACCTATTGATATAAAAGCTTTCATTCTTATTCTTGTTCTGCATAACATCACTCTCATTTCATATTTTTATCTCTACTTACTATACCCAAAAATCTTATCAAGTATTAATCTGATAACATTGCTTGTTACAAGTAAAGAAGTGCAAATACTATAAAACAAACTGATCTGGTTATGAATGAACTAAAAGTAAAAGCACAAAATGTTGTTAACATTGACTCTATAATATTAATTATCAAGTACCCTTGTGTTTACCTGCACTATAAATCAATACAGGTATCTAGAAATGCCACTGAATTTTTATTAGTCTTCGCCTTATATAACGCTTTATCAGCTAAATCTATAAAAGTATTTATATCCATTTTATTTTCAATTGAAGTAATGCCTATACTGGCTGTAACTTTAAAAAGGATATTATTATAAAAAAAATTATGGCTATGTATATCACTTCTAATTCTATCTGCAATATTCAATGCATCTTTCCTATTAACCCCAGGAAGAGTTATAACAAATTCATCGCCACCCCATCTAGTAGCTATATCATTAGTTCTAATATTATGTTTTAATATATTTGAAAACTGTTTTAGGATTTCATCCCCTGCAATATGACCATATGTATCATTAATATTTTTAAAATTATCTAAATCTATTATTAGCAGAGAAACATATGACTGCTTTTTCTGCAGTTTTTCCATTACATCAGATATGCTCGCATAAAAAAAGTCCCTGTTGTTCAATTGAGTTAAAGTATCTATATACATAGATTTATGAATAGAACCTGTTATTTTTCCAAGCTTAAGTATAAAAATAATATCAATACAGCCTGATGATAACCATATTAGCAACATTAAATGATTGGGTAAGTATAATGCAATTACAAATCCCAATATATGCAAAGATAGTATAAATACTGATGATATGATTGGAAAAAACTTAATAAAAAGTTTATTCATTAGTAACACCTCCATTAATATATACGTAGCCTTTGTTAAATATAGGGGAGTATAGAAGTGATTTTTATCCGATGGCTACCATCCGTAACACTTCAATCTAAAATTCTTGAAATAAAACACCTAGAAAGTATATTCTGCTTTCTAGGTGTTTTTAACTAAAATTATACTTTAACTTTGTATTCATTTTTTTAAAATCCCATAATTAAATAGTAGTATCACTATGTTTAGCTTCAGTGTATTCAGATATTTTTAAATATGCTTCAAATGTAAAATAAATTGCAACTTAAATTAAATCTTATCTATCATGTCCAGACACTTTCCCGCACCAAGAACAACACACTCAAGAGGGTTTTCTGCAATGTACGCGGGTATGTGTATTTCACTATATATAAGTTTATCTAAACCTTTTAAAAGTGATCCACCACCTGAAAGCATTATACCCTTGTCCATTATATCTGCTGCAAGTTCTGGTGGGATTTGTTCAATGGCAGTTTTAATCGCTTCAATTACTAAAGCTACTGGCTCTTTCAAGGCTTTTCGTATTTGACTCTCTGTAATAGTAACAGCCCTTGGAAGCCCAGTTACTAAATCTCTTCCTCTTATTTCTATATTTCTTTCTTCTTCACCCTCTTCTGCATAGGCAGAACCCATTTCAATTTTAACTTTCTCTGCTGTTCGTTCTCCTATCATAAGATTAAACTCTCTTTTTACATAGTCAATAATTGTTTCGTCTAATTCATCCCCTGCAACTCTTAAAGTTTTGCTTGTAACAATTCCCTGAAGAGAAATAACTGCTATCTCAGTAGTACCTCCACCTATATCAATAATCATGCTGCCAACTGGCTCATTTACTGGTAGCCCTGAACCTGTAGCCGCAGCCACAGGTTCCTCAATTAACATAACCTTACGTGCTCCTACTTGACTTATTGCCTCATTAATTGCTCTTTTTTCAACCTCAGTAATTCCTGAAGGATGGGAAATTGCGATTCTAGAACTTTTAAAAGCACCTTTGCCATTAACCTTTTCAATAAACTTTTTCAGCATTTGCTCCGTTAAATCAAAGTTGGCAATTACCCCATCCTTTAAGGGTCTAATAGTTTCAATACCTTCTGGTGTTCTGCCTATCATATTCTTAGCATCTAAACCAACTGCTAAGACTTGTCTATTTGTGGTATTTATGGCTACTACTGAAGGCTCTCTTAATAAAACGCCTTGCCCTTTTACATATAATAAAGTATTTGATGTTCCTAAATCTATTCCTATATCCTTAGACGTTATAAAAAATCTCATCAAAATTTCTCCTTTCAAATTTACAATATATCTTTCTTTTTAGATAATATTGAGGATAACGTGTGGAAAAGTAGACTTCTATCTTTCATAAAGTCTTTTCTATATTACTTTTTTACAGTTATTATTAAAGTCCTTTTTCAGGTTAATTTAAACACCATATTATCTATTACGATATAATAAATAATTTTACGAGGGTAAACTAAAAATTTTATAATATTATTTTAAGTAAAGGTACATTTTATTTTTTCATATATATTCTTATGCACCCCTTAAAAAGTAAAGCACATGTCGTAAAAACATGAAAAAGATAGCATTATTTGTTACGGCTATAGCTGTATCTTTAAGTTTAGGAGGAAGAGTATTAGCGGATACTAATACTACAACATTTGTAATCGCCCCTAATAAATCAATGTTTTACATTAAAAAGATAAGGAAGTGAAGCTGAGTACAGTCGAAGGGACAAATACCAGCCACACAGTTTCCTTACTTTTCGTACTCTAAGCACTCCAATAGCCTAAATTACAATACTATGGTTATTATATTTCATGTAAATTTTCTTTCTTCCTTGTAATTCATGTAAGCAGAAAAATCCAATTGTGACATATACCTTTAAAACTCTTTTACAGACTCATATACAGCTTTTACTGTTTAAGGGTACAAAGAACATCACTGTAGGTCTTACACACAATCTTAAAAGCCAATACAAGCAATGTCAGCTAATTATTCGACACAATATGACATTTCAGAAAACAAACATAAAAAAGCACCAGCAGTCAAGCCAGTGCTAATTTTATACTAATTTATATTTTGTTTTAAGTTTTAACTTACTTTAATACACAGTTGTTAACCCCTACATTCATTGATTTTCCATCGACAACTCCTTATACTGTAACAGTATCACTTTTTTAAGTTTGCTATTTTGTCAATTTCTGATTTTTCTTTAAAGAAACATTGAACGTTTGTTATAGCAAATTCTTTTTCTGCTGAAAGCACAATGAAAGTTTGTCCAGCAATAACACCAATATCTTTTATTTTACCACTTGTTAAAACTGTTTTACCTTGAATACAATCATATAGGGATTGATTTTATTATACTCATTGCTTTGCTCTTGTATAACTCTATTGCAAAATCCATCTGTTGTCCCATTAGCTTACAACCTTTGAAGCAGTTTAAAGATAGCATTTACCCCAAATTCAACTGCTTCCATCGGAATACGTTCATCTGCACTATGAATAAGCTTTGAGAAGTCGATATCCTTAGGCAGCAGCATTGGCGTAAAGCCATAAGTCTGGATTCCAAGCTTTGCGAAAAATCTAGCGTCTGTAACACCACTGACAACAAAGGGTATAGGTATTCCATCCTTATCATCTTCTTTAAGAATTTCTGCAAAGGTATTGAACATTCCTAAATTTACTGATGCAGGCCCTGGATCATAGCTTGTGACTTCTAATTCACCTAAATTCCCTATAAGTGGCTTTAACTCACTAATCATATCATCTACTTTGTACCCCGGCAGTATTCTTCCATCTAATTCTAAGGTGATTTCAGAAGGTATAACGTTTATCTTATTACCACCTTTTACGATAGTTGCATTAGCAGTATTATGAAGTATAGGATCAAAAAACTTCCCCTTATTTCCTAAAAACTTGAGAATTGTATCACAGGCAGCATCTTTGCTTTTCAGCAACCATAATCGGATAAAACTTTTTGCCACTAATATACATAGTAAATCCGCCTATTTCACCAATAGCATATTTTACATTATTAAATAAATCACCATATTCTTCAACAATATACTTAGCACCATAAGTTCCATCAACTTCTTCATCTCCAACTATACAAAGAATTATATCTCCAAGTGGTTTAAGTTTTGATGCTTTCATTTTTATAAGAGCAGAAACCATCATAGCCACTGCACCCTTCATATCAAGTGCACCTCTTCCGTATATACAGCCATCAGCAATAGTACCGCTAAAAGGTGAACACCTCCACTTTTGGCACTCCGTTGTAACAACGTCAATATGTCCATACATCAAAAATGGTGGCGCACTTCCAGCTCCTTTTAACCTTGCTATTAGATTAGTTCTTTGTGCATTCTTTCCAAGAATCTTTGTCTCAATGCCTGCATCTGTTAGAAGCTTATAAAGATATCTAATACATTCATCTTCATTCCCCGGTGGATTTGTTGTATCGAACCTTATTAAATCCTGCAGGAGTTTTAGAGGATTTAATATAGTAGTTTGACCCTTATTCTCCGTTAACATAACTTACACCTCCTAAGCCATATTTCTGAGAGTACTTATACTTTTCTCCATTGAATATGCCTATGACTCTAAGGAGCTGCTTAACAAAAAATATACTCAAACTCATAGTTACCATCCCCCTATATTAGTAAATGCTACTATATCCTCTGATCAATTCAATATGTTGGTAAATTTAACATTTATCTTTTAATTACATGTTAACATATTAATACTTATTTTCAATATAATAGTTATAAACAATAATGGAATTTACTGTTGTACAGTTTATAGGGAACCGGAAATTCATTGCTTTTAAAACATTCATCTTTAAGTATTCTATGGAAAGATTCTACATGTGCATTTTTATTTGGTATTTTTACTGGTATTCTTTCATGATGTAATTTAAGTTCTCTGTAGTACTCCTTGAATTTATAATTTACAAACTGTGGACCATTATCAGTTCTTATAACAACTAGTCCTTTTTCATCTTTGTATTTTTCTGTTTTTTGCATATAATTTCTAACTGTTTTGCAAAATTTTCGATTACCTATATTGATGACAGTTATTTATTTTAACTACCATTGTTTTTCACTCTCTTTCTCTAATACATATTTAGAAATTTTATTTTATAATTATTTAACACAAAAATCCTATACCGTTAGATATGCTTTAGTCATCTAATAAGAACATTGCATAAAAAACTAGCTTAATATCACTATACTAAGCTAGTTTCATTTTAAGATATCTGTAATACATTCAGGAATACTTTGTGTTTTCCACTTTATATCTCCATTACTTAAATAAGCTATATGTTTAAATTTATTTGTATTATCATATATATTTATCTCATCACATACATCTAACAATTCTTTTAAATTATTTAGTGATTCATAATATCTTCTTTCTATAGCATCTTCCGGAATTCCATGCCCACCTTTTAAAACTCTAACCCTAACTCTTTCTTTAGCAATATCAGGATTATCTAATCCAATATAATTCATAACTATGTAAAAACCTTTTTGTTTTGCCTTTTTTATATTTCTAACAATACTTTTTCCTGAAAGAGTAGTTTCTTGGTTAAATGATATGTCATTTTTAATATAGTGATTTATGAGTTTTACTGCTTCTCTTGCACATTTGATTTGAAGATTATTATTTTTCCATGAACCTATTCTTGCTACCATTTCATCTGTATTTATTCTTTCTTCATTTTTATTTATTTCACAATAAAAAGATTTATATATTGATGTTTTCCCAGCACCATTAACACCTGCAAATATAGTATAGGTAGCCATCAATCTTCACCTATTACTCTTTCTTGCGCCTTTTGTAATACTATATCAGATAAAGCAATATAAAAATCTTGCTCTTCTTTTGTTTTTGCTTTTTTGAATAATTCTTTTAAATCTTTATATGAATACTTCAAAAATTGCTCATACAAATTATTTTGTGAATTCATATTTTCCATAACATTTCCTCCAATAAATAATACTTTTATTTACTATATTATAGACTAATAGCCCACTAATATAAATAATTTTTTATCTATCCCCTAATTGTTGGACTTAATGTGTAGTATCGTTAGTTAACCTGACACAAATGGCACGTAAACTTCGCTAGGAATAGCCTATAGAAAGGAACATCGTGTAGTAAAAAAGAATTTATAGTTATTATTCCCACAAATGCCAGCCGCTCATACATAAAAAGCATTCATAGATTTGATTTACACAAATCTACAACGTTTTCGAAACAGTTTCTTCTTGTTATATATCCACTTTACTTACTGTACGAAGTCTGCCTTTGATAGGTGTATTTTGTAACTCTTGGAAGACACACTCACCTTTATTATTTAATATTTCTACAAAGGTAGATACATCAACTATATTGATGATTCCTATATCTTCCTTTGTCATGTCTTTAATATTGCAAAGTGTGCCTACGATATCTACCGCCCTCATCTTTGTTTTCTTACCTGCATTAATATGTAATTTCATAATTTCTTTACTTAGCTCAGCACCTTTTGTTTCTTTAAGTTCAGGTTTTGTATTCATTTTCTCATCAAATTCTTGTTTGGCATTATTTACAGTTTCCATTGAAGGTGTTTCCTTCAAAAGAATCTCTTTACCAATATATTGATGTATATCATTTAAAAACTTACTTTCATTTTGTGTTACAAAAGTAATTGCTCTACCCATCTTGCCTATGCGTCCAGTTCTTCCTATCCTATGAACATAGCTTTCTTTGTTTCTGGTATATCATAATTAATTACAAGCGTGATATTATCTATGTCTATCCCTCTAGCTGCAACATCTGTAGCTATAAGATATCTAAAATAACCTTGCTTAAAATTATTCATCACTCTTAATCTATCACTTTGTTCCATTCCACCATGTATTTTTCTACAATTATAATGGAGATTTGCCAGCTCATTATAAACTTCATCTACCTTTTGTTTTGTATTGCAAAATATCATACAGCTATCTGGATTTTCTAATATGGTTATATCTCTTAAAAGTTTTATTTTATCCAGTTCATTTACATTATATCTTTCTTGACATATATTATCTGCCGCTTTATTTTGTTCCTCTATTTCAATATGTATAGGATCTTTCATATATTTGTTGCATAAATTCTCTATGTCTTTTGGCATTGTGGCTGACAATAACATCGTCACACGTTCTTTTGACAAGTTGGTTATTATTGTTTCTATCTGCTCTACAAATCCCATATTAAGCATTTCATCAGCTTCATCTATTACAAGATACTTTATCTTTGATGTATCAAATGTCCCTTTTTCCATATGATCTATAATACGACCAGGTGTACCAACCACTACATGTGTTTTTTGTTTAAGTTCCTTTTCTTGATTATAGAAAGAGGCCTTCCCATAAATTGCAGATACTTTAAGTCTTTTAAATCTACCTATATTAAAAATATCTTCTTTGACTTGGATAGCAAGTTCTCTTGTTGGTGTAATCACTAATGCTTGAGGTTTATTTTCTTCCCAGTCTACTAACTCACAAATAGGAATGGCATACGCTGCAGTCTTTCCGCTTCCAGT